>JAIOTO010000074.1 GCA_021106765.1 Methanosarcinaceae archaeon | reverse complement strand
TCCTTTTATGGACAGTGTGGTACTTCCTGTGATAAGTGGACATGCGATCAGCAGTGCAGAGATGAATTGGGAACTAATGGATCCGTCTATTTTGACGATGGCACCTTTCATACCTCCCTGTACCACGATAGGAGCACAGTCATTCCCACGTGTTGAATAGACATCTACATTGAGATCTTGTAATACATCTATCAGAGGTCCATTGGGTCTTGTGCGTATGGAATCATCACCTGTGAGGACCGTCACCCCGTCGGTAAGAGCAGCTATCGCAAGCATGAACCGTAAGGTAGTACCGGAATTTGCAACATCGATCACATTTTCAGGAACCAACGGCGAACCGTTCATCCCATCAATGATAAGATCACCATCATCAATCTGAATAGAGGCTCCGAACATCTCACACGCCCGGATCGTTGCCTTCGTATCAGCTGAGAGCAGAGGACGACGGATCAACGAATGATTGGACAATGCTCCGATCGCGATCGCTCTATGTGTATAGCTCTTTGAAGGTGGAGCCAGTACCTTCCCACGTATCTCAGATTGGCCAACTGTTACTTCCATGTTCCTTAGACCCCCTTTACAATGTTCTCGATCTTCTCCCAATCATGATCGTATATATGTGCTGAAATGCTTACCGTCGTGATAGTTCCTGCAGAGACACCGACTTGCTCAGCCACATATTTGAGAAGTCTGGAAAGACCGTAGAGGTTCGCAGGGTACGCACCGGCAAAATCATGGCTTCGGAAAACGGTAGTCAAATGGACTTTGCCATCTCGTAGCTTGAAATCATCTATGATCATGCATGGGACCTCATCCACATGAGTATCCACAGTAGGTATCCACGTAACAGCAGTAGCCCTGCGGCTCGTCCCATTGTCCTTCAACTTATCGATAACATACGCGATCTGGTCAACTTGTTCGTCCCAGTTCCGCAGACGCTGCCCATACGTATATTCAAAATCCTGAACATTCTCCCCGGTGATCAGTTGTTTGGCATACTCATCAAGCCGTTCCTGATTCCATGCGGAATCCGCGGGTATCTCATCCCTGTATGGATCCTCGATAACGACCATCAGGTTAAGGTATTCCTTGATCTGGCTCCCCCTCTCATCCGTGATCACATTCCCGTGATCCCATATCACATTGAGACCACGATACCATGCATCACTGATGGTATGTGCTCGTATGATCCTTCCAATTACCGTATCTTGCATCATAACAGATCCTTGTCCTGTTCAAGAAGATATATCATATTGTAAATCTAACATAGTGATAGTAATAGATATAGTCCAATTTCTTGATTTGAAATAGTTGAAGGTACTAACACACGAGGTTATAAAAACGTGTTTATTAATGAGATTATAAAATTAGCTCATAATTCCTCCCGATCTAATTTGATGACATCAATCTCATACATAGTTTGCAAACGAATTCGTCTCTTTAACTCCATTTTGCAAATTTGTGGTTATAAGTAACTGATACGCTATGAAATTCATAATCGAATACAGTTTTTTACTGCTATTTTTCATTCCCCTGATATCAAATTTAAGTGTCCATTTCATATTCTTGTGCACCCGTTCATATCCACTCCTGTATGAAAGTATTGCCTTATTTAACAAGTCCAATTTTCTTGAGGCGAGATCGAATTCCACCTCTTTTTCTTCCAAGATCATCTGCAACTTCACTGATATTCTTTCCGGACTCGTACAGTTTTTTCAATTTTAATTCTTCTTTTTCATCCCATTTCTTGTATGCATTAGGGTGTTCTTTTCGAAGCTCCTTAATTGAAAACTTTTTGGGACTTGTGATAGACATATCTCCATTATAACAGTTCACTAGCTCCTTGAAGATAGGTCCACCTTTATCGGAAAAAGAATGAATAATGAGTTTTTCAGATGCTCGAGTCATTCCAACGTATAGGAGCTTTCGGTCTTTGACTGCATCAACACCAACTAAGATGCATATTTTTGTTTCAAGGCCTTTTGAGGAATGGTATGATGTGAAAGACGTTTTGTTCTCTTGAATGTTCTTTGAAACAATGGTATTCACTTTGACGTCTTCATCCAATGATTTGTATATCTCATTTTTCAGGTCATTTCTGAGAACCAAAATTAGAATGTCATCTGGATTGTAATTAGGATCCGCATGCAGTTTCTTGAGTGTGTCATTGATCACCTTGATGCTACCCTTGACAAACTCTATGTTATTTTCAATATCAAAATTGCAACAGATTCCATTTTTCCCTTCATAGAATGTTTCTACTTCCTTTTTTGTAGTTTCATCTTTCATGAGGTAGTTTAGTGCCAGATTAATGTGTGAACTTCCAGCACGATATGAGCTTTTAAGAAGCTTCGATCTACCTTGAACATTGAGGCCTAGACTCTTCCAATTCTGAGTATTGGGATTGTAGATACTTTGTAATCTATCTCCTGCCAAAAACAGATTTTCCGTATTCTCCTCTTTATAATCGTATTTTTTGCATAACTTGAGGCACAGTTTAATCCAGCTTTCATGGAAGTCCTGGTATTCGTCTATCAGGATAGCATCATAGGTAGGCTGGGCTTTGTCATTTGCTTTTAATGGCAAGAGTTTTTCCCAATATTCTTTTGAAGCTGAGGGTGGAGTAAAAAATTCGTTAGCTACAGATTTTGCAAGACTATGAAAAGTGGAAATCTCAATGTTTTGAGAATTAATACCCATTGCATCTAAATCATCTTGGATCGAAGCAAGTTTACTTTTCAGATTATTTGTCAGAGAAGTGTTGTATGTTAGAAGTATGATTCTCCAGTTAGGATTCTCTCGCAAAAGATGCACAGCTCGTGCCAGAAGAATTATTGTTTTTCCACTTCCTGGTATTCCAGACACCATATAATGTCCAGCAGGCACCCTTCTAGCAAACCTTTCTTGTTCGAGATCCAATGTTTTGATGATACTATTTTCTTCAACGTTCTTCCTGCTAAATTCCCATATCTCCATCTGCCGGTTTGGAAGTTTGATTTCAGGGTAGAAGACGCTTCGAATGGTTTCAAAATCGTATTTTTTGATATACTCTGATTCAGCACTGAAGAGATCATCAACTGAAAGATTGGTTATTTGGTTTGAAGTAATACAGTTAATTGGTGCCTGCGAGATTGTTGGGCCCAATATCATGACCTCATCCGAGTTCATGTTTGTAAAAACTAGATTTGAATAGAGGCGATATTTTAGCTCTGAGTTTTTCCCCCGCAGATTTCCTTGATTTTTTAAAAGGTCCTTTGTGATGTTGAAATACGTTTTAGCGGTTAAGGTAGGATTTTCTCTTTCACCGTCAGCAACCCTTACCTTTATTTGGTTAATGTTCTCAATATAACCAAGGCTCCAGTCTTTGACTTCAATTATTGCAATGCCTTTGTACTCGTCAATTAAAACAAAATCTGGATTTCGCTTAGCCTTAAGGACTGGCTGAAGATACAGGTATGCATCATAATCAATGCCTTCATAGATCTGTTTGATCTTGTTAGCTACTCTTTTTTCTCCACCTTGCAATATCGATAAATCATTTGGCAGTATGTTTAAGCCCAAATTTGCACCATCTCTCTTGTAACCCAACTTTGACAGTTATAATTAATATACCTATCTGTCCACGTTCTACGCCTTGTGACAGGTCGCTCAGTCCACGAAACAAAAACGTGACCACAGTACTATCCCTCTGCAAAAAGAGGATATGATAGAAATATTAATACTCTTTCACATTCATTCAGGTAGAACATGCGATCAGGATACCGCTGTTACACGATAGGATATAGCAACAGGACCTTTGAGGACTTTGTTGATGTGTTGAAGAATAGCAATATCACACATCTGATCGATATCCGACGCTATCCTCACTCATATTATGAGGACTTTAATAAAGAATCACTGAAACTTTCCCTTCCTACCAATGAGATCGTATATTATCACTTCCCGGGCCTCGGGGGATTTCGGGATGGGACATATACAGAGTACATGGGATCAGATGAGTTCAAAAACAACTTATTAAGATTGTTCGATAAGATGAGTGATATCAATACCAATGATTCAAATGTCGTCCTTATGTGTGCAGAAAAGAACCCAAAGAACTGTCATAGATACCATCTATCAAAAGAATTGGAAAGAAACGGGGTGGAGGTCGTTCACCTGACAGAGCCAGGACAGACCCCCATTTCATTGTACTGATCACATTGAACGCAGTCTTTTGACCCTTTCATCGGTTGGGGGATGGGTCCTGAAAAGACTCATCAGGGAACTCTTGCGTAGAGGATTGACAATGAACATGTGGGCAGTGTTCTCTGATGCCTGCACATCATTGCGCCTCGGCTGATAATTTTCTGCTCCTGATTCAAGTTTGGAAAGAGCACTCGCAAGTGCCCAAGGTTTTCCGGATATACGGGCTCCTTCGGCATCAGCACCAAATTCCCGGGAACGGGATATTGCCATCTGGATGATGGTCGCTGCAAGGGGGGCAATTAAAGCAAGCACAATGAATCCCACGATGTTGTTACTACTGTTACCGTCCCGGCCTCCGATACCACCAAAGATAGCAGCCCAGCGAGCCCAGGTGGCGACCATCGTGATCACACCCGCAATCGTCGCGGCTACTGCACTGATTAATGTATCGCGGTTCTTGACATGAGCTAGCTCATGGGCCAGCACGCCCTCGAGTTCCTCGGGAGTGAGCAGGTCCAGTATACCACTGGTAGCTGCCACTGCCGCATGAGCAGGATCCCTGCCTGTCGCAAAGGCATTGGGCATGGATGACTGGACGATATATATCTTTGGAAGGGGGAGGTCTGCACGCATGGCAAGATTTCGGACAACAGAATATAATTGTGGTTGCTCCGTTTCGCTGACCTCAGTAGCATGATACATCTTCAGGACTATCTTATCACTATACCAGTATGAGCCAAAGTTCATGACTAGCGCAAGGCCGAAAGCGAGAATCATTCCGCCCCTTCCGAAAAAAGAGCCGATAATTACCAACAGACCAGTAAGGGAAGCCAGTAATAAGGTGGTCTTAAGCATGTTCTTCATGTGTTATATTACCTCATAAATAGATGATTTGTACTAAATAAATAATTCATACGCAACTTAATGGTTAGTATTCTATAGAATTACACGTCTATATATAGTTTTCCGACGAATTATATCACTATGCAACTTCGTTAGCAGAACAAATGTACCTGTTCCTATTATTAATTTCACCTAATACCTGCAAGCCCAACGAACAACAATGCAACCATGAACATGATCACAATACCAAATATTATGACCACTGTACTTGCATCATATTGAGCAGCAGTATCTTCCACCAAATTATATTTCATGTTGACCACCACGTATCTACATCCACCGATATATATAATTGTATATTATCGTCCAATATATATATACATACCCCTTACCTCAAAAATAAAAGGGGAAAAGGGAAAGAAAGAGAAGGGAAAAGAGGATGAAAAGAAAGAGGAGAGGGATTTCAGACATCCTCTATGACAAAATTCTCATCCATGTTCATATCATCAAGCATGGCTTCGAGCTCTGCCAGATCATCCTCAAGATCGGATACCTCACTATCCGTCAGACCTGCCCCCTCTTCGACAAGCAGTTCATCTGCAACATCAATGTTTTCATCGATAGTTTCCTGAACTGCATCGTTCTCATTGACAGTCTGAGCATCATTTTGGTCGATACATCCCGAGACCATGAGACCGATCAGAAGGAGTGTAACTAACGCAATATGTTTAACAGCCAGCATTTCACTCACTTCCGTTGACGGTATCCTCATCGGTCATACTTGCTGCAGCCCATTGTAATGATCCGGTAGACCCATCATCATCTTCCACTTCATAATATCCGGTACCTGAAAGGATTACACTGCCAGTGCCCTCGGCTCTTAGTATGATATCCTCGCCATTGATCATAACCGTCATGCGTGAACCGGAAATTGTCACATCACCATTGAAGTCCAGATACACCAAAGAGGGATTTGCAACATCGGAACCACTGCCTGTATCGACCTTTGTATGATCTCCATCGATATCGATCTGGGCATCACCTGCAAGGTCCTTGATCACAAGTTTTGCATTTGACGCTGTGATGCTGACATCAATGTCACCAGACAGCACAGCTGTACCATTGCCTTCAGCTACCAGACTACCAGTACCTGCAAGTTTCACGAATCCCTGTCGATGATCCTTGAGTTCCTGCAGGATATCCCTCAGGACATCATTCGCTTCCTTGATACCACTGTGAGTATCACTAAGATAACCAGGTGCATCACCGGTTCCTTCCTCATATGCATACAGTCCAAGCTCTTTATTTGTCTCTACTTCCTTGATCAATTCATTGTATCGATCAAGCATATCCTCGAGATCAGAGATGTCTTCACCTGTCGAATCCAGACGTTGGATCTCATCCGCAATACGTGTGGAGATAGTCTCTGATTTTACTAGATACCTGTCAATATTACCTACGATATGTTGAACCCTGAACTGGTTCATATGGTTGGTGGCATCCTTCCAGATCTCACGTATCGATCTCGAAACATCTGCAAGCTCCTTACGTGACTGGGCAGCATCCACTGTTTCCTTTTCCTGTTCAAGTTCAGATATATATTCCCCGATCACACTATACTCTTGAGAATCTTCATCAAGGTTCTCCTGGATATCGGTCAGGCGTGTGATCATATAATCAATGGTCCTATTTATGTAGGTCTTGCCAATATCAAGCATCTCATCCGAATTTGCAGAGAGACTCCCATTCTGCAACCTGTCCTTTGCATGCAGCAGGTTATTCTTTGCTGCCATGTAGTTCGCACGATGTAATTCCGGCCGAACCTGTTCATCCTTTACGGTACGTATCTGATCCTTGTTTTTCTGTACCGTAAGCCCCACGGATGCATTCACCTTTGCCATTACCTGGGCCTGCACCTTTTCTGTAGAATTATTCAGAAAAAATGCTTTAGTTTGCACCATTTCATTTCCATTTGCAACACTGGTATCCCAGGAAGCAGCTAGTGCCCCCGTGGAAAAGATGCTAACGAGCATCAGGGCGACTGCAAAATGTGCGAATGATCTAATTCCTATCCTGTTCATATTTGCGTTCCTCCATATTTATGTTATTCACAAATGCACTTAGAAGGGATTCGAATATAAGCTTACTTTCGTGACAGGTTTGAAGATTATTGTAATTAAGCAATATAATACTTTATTTTTTAGTATAAAGCTTCAAAATGATGTGAAAATTGGATCAAATACGAATAGATGTATTATTCACTCAAAATAATCCAATCTACCACTTATAACTAAGAATAGACTCGAAATATTAACTTATCAGTGAGCTATCATCTTTCAATAGACCAACAAAGAATATATGCATTCGGTCAGTTAACATTAGTACGTGGACGCTAGAAATATCCCCAGAATAACCATTTGTATCCTTGCACTCATGTTAATGGCCGCCCCGGTATTTGCGGCCGATGCTGCGACCATACACGGAGCCGTCTACGAGTGGTACACGTTCGAACCACTTGAGAATGTACTCATAGAGGTGAACTCCACTCCCTCACAATCCATGGTTGCAAAACACGGGATATATTCCCTGAAACTTGGGACCGGAGACTACCTGATCACAGCAAAGTATTACCAGAACAGCACGCTTACAGCCTATACGGAGGAAGAGATCAGCATCACCGATGATGGTGACTATATCCTTGACCTCCTGCTCCTTCCTACCTACGGGGAGGACGAGACAGTGCCCGATCATCTTGAACAGATGACCGAATCCTTTGAAGAAGGGGCGCAGATCCTTGAAGAGGACGAGGTTTCCTCAACACAAACAATAGCTGTGATACTGGTATTGACCTTTGTTGTAGTAGCCTTTCTCCTGTACAGGAACAGAAGTAAAAAGGAAGAAGGTTCGACGATCAAGACAAATGATCCTGCACAGGACCTGATATATGTGGACGAAGATGGTTCTGAGATAGATGTAGATGTGGGGAATAATGGAGGAAATGATCGGACAACAAATAAGAAGGGGGAGAATGGTGAGGAATCAGATGATGAAACTGCTACCGGGGATGTAACAAGAAATAGAACATTGCCAGAGGACCTGCAGGAGATCGTGGACATTATACGGACCAACGGAGGACGCATCACACAGAAGGACCTGCGTACCCGATTGCGTTATTCGGAAGCAAAAGTGAGCCTAATGGTGGCAGATCTCGAGAACAGAGGATGTATCGAGAAGTTCAGGAAGTGACGTTGTAATGTGATCATAATCGCGAAGGAACATGAATGAGGTCACCAAAACGTATAATTGCATTCAGATAATAGGAGTAGTTCATTGATGATCAGATCTTGATGATCAGAGAACACTAAGAGGGAAACTATGAGAGTCTCAATGGACATTGAACTGAAAGATATTCCTGGACAATTACTTTCTGCATTAAATCCCATATCGGAACTTAAAGGGAATTTGAAATCCATAGTGCACCATCACGAAAAACGAACTCCGCGCGGCACTATTCCACTTCAACTGGTCTTTGAGGCAGATCCCGAATGCCTTGATGCCATAATCTCAAAACTCGAAAAAAATGGTGTGGATGTCACCCGGGTCGATGAGAAACGTTTTGTTGAACACGGAGCAGTGATCCTGATCGGACATATCGTGCACACCGATGTCGAGGATACCATCGAGACCATTGATAACACGGGATTTGCAGAAGTGGTAGATATTCGTCTCTCAATGCCCCATATCGACACATCATCCTCAGCATCTCTGAAGATCGATGCGATCGGTAAGAAAGAACTGCATGATGCTATTACTATCCTCAGGGATATAGCTGTGAAAAAGGACCTGCTGGTCATTGAGCCAATAAGGGCCGAACTTTCGTGAAGGAGATTGACCTATGAGAACAATACGTGCATCCATTATTGGTTTTGGTTCAGTGGGACAGGGTGTGGCTGAGGTATTTCTGCAAAAGAGAGAGGAACTCGAGAACATTGGCCTTGACCTGAAGGTCGTAGCTATTGCTGATTCAAGGGGAGCTGAGATCAATAACGAAGGGATCGATCTTTCCGAAATTATCGCAAGGAAACGAGAAACAGGAACGATTGCGTCCAGACAGATCACCGGGGTGGAGATCATAAGAAATGTGGAACACGACCTGGTGATAGAGACCACACCTACTGATGTCGAAACTGGTGGTGTGGGTCTTGAGAACATGCTTGCAGCCTTTGGGCATGGTCGGGATGTGGTAACATCGAACAAGGGCCCCCTTGCTCTCAAATACCGCGAACTGATGGATGTTGCCAGGGAAGCCGGATCGGGATTCAGGTTCGAGGCAACTGTTGGAGGAGCAATGCCCATATTGAACCTCGCACACGATACCCTTGCAGGGAACAAGATCATCAGTATTGAGGGTATTCTCAATGGAACATGCAATTACATATTGAGCCGTATGATGGAGGAACAGGCTTCATACGAACAGATGCTTGCAGAATCCCAGGAACTGGGCATCGCAGAAACCGACCCCACGAATGATGTGGAAGGTAGTGATACTGCCTGTAAACTGGTCATACTTGCAAATTCCATATTCGGTATGGATGTCAACTATAATGATGTGGATGTTACTGGTATCACAAAGATAACACCGGAAGCCCTTATACTTGCCAACGATGAAGGATATACGATAAAACTGATCGGCGAAGTGAAAGATGACCTGATCCGCGCATCTCCACGGTTGGTACCTATCGGTCATCCTCTTGCTGTTGGCGGAACCCTGAATGTTGCATCCATACAGACAGACCTTGCAGGTACTGTCACAATCACAGGTAGAGGAGCAGGGTCTATTGAAACAGCAAGTGCCATATTGAGTGATGTTGTCTCGCTCTACAGACCCTGACGATAATATCCAGTCCTGATGAAAGTAGCTACAAACGGCGTGATGATATGACCTCGTTCAAAGAATTTGCAGATGTGTGTTGGCAAATAGAACAGATTTCAGGTTCACTTGAAATGACCGAAGTGGTTTCTGAACTGTTGCAGGATGTGAGTGAAGAGGAACTGCCGGTGGTTACCCATTTTGTAATGGGAACCGTGTTCCCTGCATGGAGCAGTAGTCAACTTGGGATCGGTACAAAGCTACTCTACACTGCGCTGTCAAGATCCTCAGGGATATGTGAGAACGATATCGAGAAACTGGTCAGGGAAACAGGGGATATCGGTGAGACGGCCGTGATATCCCTTTCAGGTCAATCAAAGAACCAGGCTACATTCTCCTCATTCCTTGACGAAATACCCCAGCTATCGATACTTGAAGTGTTCGAGCGGTTCAGCAATATCTCCAGAGCATCAGGAAAAAGATCCCAAGCTACCCGGAT
Source organism: Methanosarcinaceae archaeon (assembly GCA_021106765.1). GTDB lineage: Archaea > Halobacteriota > Methanosarcinia > Methanosarcinales > Methanosarcinaceae > JAIOTO01. The sequence continues at coordinate 13,375 of JAIOTO010000074.1, read as the reverse complement.
CAAGAATCTCCAATATATATTCAGTTCATGCACCCCTGAGGAGGCACGATATCTCTCCAGACTATCCATCGAAGATCTTCGGATCGGGGTAGGGGAAGGTATTGTAAGGGATGCTATTTCAAGATCATTTGATCTTACACCGAAGGAAGTGGAACGTGCATATATGGTGACCAATGATCTCGGGCTTGTAGCAGGAGCCGCCAAACATGGCGGATCCGAAGAAGTTGGCAAATTGTCCTTGAAACTCAACCGACCCATAAAAATGATGCTTGCACAGATCACTCCCGGCATCGAAAAGGCCATTGCAGAGATAGGAATAGCTGCCATAGAATGGAAATTTGATGGTGCCCGTGTACAGATACATAAAGATGGAGATAAGATCACTATATTCTCAAGACGGCAGGAAGATGTCACACATTCATTACCAGATATAGTATCTGCAGTAAGTCAGCATGTGAATGCAGATTCTGCGATCCTTGATGGTGAAGCGGTTGCCATGGATAAGAATGGACGACCACGACCATTTCAGGACATACTCAAACGGTTCAGACGAAAATATGATGTTCAGAAAAGCGTTCGGGAAATACCACTGACCCTGAATCTGTTCGACATCCTGTACTTTGATGGAAAGGACCTGATCGATCTCTCTCTCCTGGAAAGAAGGGAGATACTGTCCAGCTGTGTAGAGAATGCTGAAAATATTGTGGTCGATGAGCAGGTGCTGACCGATGATGAGAACATGGTGAATGAGATATATGATGCAGCATTAAAAGCCGGCCATGAAGGGATCATGATCAAAAATCCGGATGCACCTTACTCTCCGGGAAAGAGAGGGAAGAACTGGCTTAAGAAGAAACCCTTGATGGAAACACTGGACCTTGTTGTGATCGGGGCCGAATGGGGATATGGCAGACGGGCAAATATGATTGGATCATATGCTCTTGCATGTTACGACCCGGAGAATGGGAATTTCCTGCCAATCGGTAAAGTGGCAACAGGGATCACCGATGAACAACTTGCAAAACTCACAGAAATGTTCTCAGAACTTATTATCTTCGAATCCGGACGAAGTATTGAACTCAAGCCAGAAGTTGTCTTTGAGATCGCATTTGAGGAGATACAGAAAAGTCCTAACTACAAGTCCGGATATGCCCTTCGTTTCCCGCGACTTGTGGGTGTGCGGGAGGATAAATCCCCCGAGGAAGCTGAGACCAGCGAGCGGATCGAACATATTTATATGTCCCAGAGAGATTGAAGGATCATCAACTCAGCGCCCAAGTTGTGCATGTGCACGTGCCAGATGACCCGCTGCCTGAGCTCCGATCAAGGAGATCTCGCCTGCCAGCACCGCAGATGCCACGATCTCTGCCAGCTTTTTCGAGTTCGTGCCAGGCGGATCACCCGCTCCTGCAACTCGCAGCAAGTTGAGACAATCTTTTTGAGTACCGATACCGGTACGTCCGCCCACGGTGCCTACGGGCAATGATGGAAGGGTGACGGAACAGTAGAGGGACCCGTATTTTGTAACTTCCATGGTCACTATCGCACTGCTTCCCTCAACAACATGTGCAGCATCCTGACCACACGCGATGTACATCGCAGCAATGATGTTTGCCGCATGGGCGTTGAATCCAATAGCACCAGCTCTTGCAGAACCCAGCAGGTTCTTGCGATAGTTTACGTCAGCCATACTTTCGGGTGTTGATCTCAACTTTCGTTTGATAATGTCCTCAGGGATCTCCACCTCTGCCACAACGGTCTTGCCACGGCCAAGAATATTGTTGATGGCTGCCGGTTTCTTGTCTGTGCACATATTTCCTGACAGCGATACAGGATATACACCAAACTCATCGGATATCAGGTTCACAATGGCATCGGTAGCAATGGTTACCATATTCATACCCATGGCATCCTTGGTATCGAAAGCAAACCTGAGATAAACATTATTACCGGCAACAAAAGGTTCCACGCTGACAAGTTCACCAAAACGTGTGGTCTCTCCTGCCTTGTCCCGCATCTGTTCGAAGATGTCCGGTCGCCTCACCCAATCAACGAAATCCTTTGTGCGGACAATATTTTCCATCTTGAATACCGGTGCCCTGGTCATTACGTCCTGGAAGATGCGTACCCGGGATCCACCGGAAGCGCTGATAGCAGAACAACCACGATTCACACTTGCGACCAGTGCACCTTCGGTGGTCGCAAGAGGCAGGTGATACTCACCATCTGCAAACTCACCCAATATCTTGAGAGGACCAGCAACACCAAGCGGAATTTGGACAACTCCTATCATATTTTCGATATTGCGACGTACCGCTTCTTCAGCATCGATAGTATAATCGAGTATATGATCAAAATGTATATCCTTCAATCGTTCGAGCACAGCGCAGCGTATCTTAATTCCTGTGTCCGTATCCGTATGATCGTCGATCTTCCGTAAAGATATCTCACCATCAAATACTTTTTTAAACAGTTTTTTTTCATTGGAAGTTAACTCATCTTCTGATACCATGGGATCTCCATTGATGTGGTTGTGACACAATATATGTGCTTATAGGTTATTCATATATATGATACTATGATACAAATAATTTGCACATTGTGAACTTCCGCTTATCTAAATGGAAGGCATTCTTACAGAAGTTATTCATACGTAATAATATTATGACACATATTTCAACATATTAAAATGAGTCATCTGACATATGATGATGATGATACTATGTAAAAGGATATAGAAAGATATATATACGAATAAAACCCATTTTATAGTAGAGAATAATGAATAATTAGATGTAATGCAGCTCCAATCAGTGATATAATAACATTAATATATTGTACATTAATAGTATGCTTAAACTTCATTGTTCTGTTTATATGAAAATATTGATCAAATAGTGTCGAGTCATATAATGGTGGTGGCCATGGTGGATATAAACGAAAATAAGAGCGATGTCAGTACAGACTATTCGGAGGATTTTAACCAGTGGCGTAAGGAATGGTTGGTCCAAAAAGCGAAAGAAAGACATTTTCAGGAACACAAGGAGTTGAAGTCGTACTCGGATGATGGATTTTGGAAATGGTATATTGAAAAGCATCAAAAAATAAACAACAAAAATACTCATCTCTATTCAGATATCACTGCAAAAGAATGCAGGAATCTGGACAAAGGAGAAGGGTATGATCTCGATCACATTAAGAAAGAACTTGATTTTATCAGACAAGACTTCATCCAGCACGACATGCGCACTATCGATCAGATCGTAGATGGTCTACAGAAGATCGGTATGAAGAAAGAAGCATCTGAGTTCATATCTACCGTACCACTGAGTAAGGATACACTGGGAACTCTTGACAGGTTCTTTGATGCATTACATCAAAAGGGTTTCAACGACGCTCAGATAGTCGATTTTTATATGTCACTTACATCTGATGAGCGTTTATCACTGGGCTGCAACCCCTGATGCCAGCACCTTAGCACCACGACTTGATACAGGCCATCCTGCTGAAGATTGCAGGATGTTCTTCATATTAATACTAATTCTTAAATTACGACAGATAACTCTGTCCGAACAAAACTATTTTATAGCATTCGTACCACGTTATAGTACTTATATGTACATCAGAGCCAGCGAGGAATAAATAATGGATCATACAAAGTTCACACTTGATGAGAACGAGATGCCAAAAAAATGGTACAACATTCTAGCAGACATGGGACCAATGGACCCACCGCTCAACCCTGCGACCAATGAACCAATTAAACCAGAAGAACTGGAACCGTTGTTCGCAAAGGAACTTATCAAACAGGAAATGAGCACAAAGCGATATTTAGACATACCCGAAGAAGTGCTTGATATCTACAAACTATGGAGACCATCCCCTCTCTATAGAGCTCACAGACTTGAAAAGGTACTGGACACACCGGCAAAGATATATTACAAGCATGAAGGAGTAAGTCCGGCTGGTAGCCACAAACCGAACACATCTATCGCCCAAACATATTATAACATGAAAGAAGGTACCGAACGGATCACCACAGAGACCGGTGCCGGACAGTGGGGAAGTGCATTGTCCCTTGCATGCAACTACTTTGACATCGAATGCAAGGTCTACATGGTACGCTCAAGCTTTGAGCAGAAACCATACAGGAAATCCCTGATCAACTTATGGGGTGCGAGCGTGATACCCTCACCAAGCCAGGATACTCAGTTCGGCAGGAAGATCCTCGAGGATTTCCCAGATACCTCCGGCAGTCTTGGGATCGCCATAAGCGAAGCTGTGGAAGATGCTGCCCTGCATGACAATACAAAATATGCTCTTGGAAGTGTACTTAACCATGTGATGTTGCATCAGACCGTTATCGGCCTTGAGGCACAGAAACAATTTGAGATGGCAGAGGATTACCCCGACGTGGTCATTGGATGTTGTGGGGGAGGCAGTAACCTCGCAGGAGTAAGTTTCCCATTCATTAAGGATAAAATAGACGGGAAACATGATCCGAAGATCATTGCTGTTGAACCGTCCGCATGTCCAACACTGAACAGTGGCGAATTCAAGTATGACTATGGCGACATGGCAAAAATGACACCCCTGTTGAAAATGTACACCCTTGGATACGACTTCATACCACCTGCCATACATGCAGGCGGATTGCGATACCATGGTTGCTCACCTCTCGTCAGCAAACTGGTGGCCGATGGCATGATGGATGCAACGACGTACCATCAGGTAGAGGTGTTCGAAGCTGGTGTGACCTTTGCACGCAGTGAAGGAATTGCTGCTGCGCCTGAATCAAACCATGCCATAAAATGTGCCATTGATGAAGCACTTAAGTGCAAGGAATCAGGAGAAGAAAAGACAATTCTCTTCAATCTGAGTGGTCATGGACACTTTGATATGTTCTCATATGATAAGTACTTCAAAGGCGAATTGAGCAATGAATAAGGTGGGAACTATCCCACCCCTACATTTATTTTTTTGACTTTTGTTGTCCCATACTTAAACTCAGTATCGTTGATCTGAAACCCAGAAAAATATATTTTTGGTAGATATTCTTCACATTTAGAGCGGGAGTCCCAGGGATTTAGTGTGAGAATACTGATTCGCATGGACTGAACCGTTCAGTTCAGACCTGAACTTTCAGCATCTTCCATCATATCCTTTTTGTACAAAATAGTCCTGTAAGGATATGGGATCTCTATGCCTTCGGCATCGAATCTCTTCTTCACAGCTTCCCTGATGTCACAGGCCATGGTATATGCAAGAGAACGATCCGCTACCCAGAAAAGAAGTTTCATGTTCACCGCAAAATCACCAAGTTCAGTCAGTTTGACAACAGTACAATCCTTTTCCGTGAGCGTGGGATCATATTTCTGGATCTGTTCAAGGGACATCGCATGCTCATGCTTATTCACCTCTTCGATCATGATCTTGCGTGCAAGGTCGATATCCGAATCGTAACCGATCCCTATATCCACATGCCACAATACTGTCGGATCCACAATCGACCAGTTGATGATAGCCTCATCACTTATGATATGGTTCGGAATGATCAACCTGCGGTTGTCCCAGGTGGTCACCACAGTATGCCTGAGTGTGATGTCAGACACTTTACCATACTCACCACGAATATCAACACGATCTCCCACCCTGAAGGGTTTGAACGTTGCCATTGAAATCCCCGAAATAATATTGGCAAGAGTGCTCTGTGCCGCCATACCCACTACAATGCCAGCAAACCCTGCACCGGCAAAGAGTGCAAGGGATAGTTCCTGCAGGAAGGGGATCCTGGTTATAACAAGAATAACCCCTGTCAGATATACCAGAGCAACAGTAATGCGGCGGACTACCCCATAGATCGTCTCATCCACGTTCATCCGCTGGCTAACGGTCTTGAATTTGTTCTTGAGCAATTTATCCACAATACTGGCAACAATGATCGTTGAAACGACAACCACAAGAACAAAAAGAATTGCCGTGATATCCCATGATGATAAGATCTTCCATATAGTACTATCTGCAAATGCCGGGTAAGTGGAATTGTTAGAGGCAGACATGGTGATCAGTGTGTGGTTAATTAATATGTGGTATTTCGTATGTTTAGCATCCATTAGGAAGGGGCTCTATAAATAATGTTATCCATTATCCACATATACAAGCATAGAATTTCCCAAAAACTATTGGAGTGTAGTATGATTTATATTTGTTGCAGTTATCCAACTATCCACGAAATATTTCAACAATATAGAGCATTTATCATTGAACAGAATATACCCATTGTGAAATGACCATACAATATCTATAATAATACCCATAAATGCAGATAAAAGACCTCGACATACCCAACGATGACGCGCAGTTCTATATCGACTCCGGCATCGAAGAACTGTATCCCCCACAGGCGGAAGCCGTGGAGATGGGGCTGCTTAAGGGCAACAACATCCTTGCGGCCATACCCACTGCATCCGGCAAGACGATGATCGCAGAGCTTGCAATGCTCAAGGCCATAAGAGGCGGGGGGAAAGCTCTCTATATCGTACCCCTGCGAGCCCTTGCCTCTGAAAAGTACGGGCAATTCAGGGAACTGTCCCGCCTGGGAATAAAGACCGGCATATCCACCGGCGATCTTGATTCAAGGGACGAGCGGCTGGGTGTTAATGACATTATCGTTGCAACTTCGGAGAAGACCGATTCCCTGCTCCGTAACGAGACATCCTGGATGGAAGAGATCAACATTGTAGTGGTCGATGAAGTACACCTGCTGGATTCCAAAAATAGAGGCCCCACTCTGGAGATCGTACTCACCAAGCTCAAACGTCTCAACCCGGATGCTCAGATTATTGCCCTATCGGCTACGGTTGGAAATGCACAGGAGATCGCCGAATGGCTGGATGCAAAGCTGATAATCAGCCAGTGGAGGCCGATCCAGTTACGAGAAGGTGTGTTCTTTGGAGATTCGATCGATTTCATAGAGGGACAGAAAAGTATTGAAAGAAAAAGCGATGACGATGCACTTAGTCTTGTTATAGATACTATCAACGATGGGGGACAGTGTCTTGTCTTTGAGAGTAGTCGCCGCAATTGTGCATCATTCGCAAAACGTGCCGCTCGCGTGGTGGGCAGTCTGCTGGACAGGAAGCTGCGTGAGCAACTGGACGATGTCGCACAGCAAGTCATTGATACCGGTGAGACCGGGACCGCGGGGGATCTGGCTGAATGTCTTAGGAACGGTGTGGCTTTTCATCATGCAGGATTGAACTCCGACCACCGGAAACTGGTGGAAGATGGGTTCCGACAGAATATGATCAAAATGATCTGCAGTACACCCACCCTTGCTGCGGGTCTGAACCTGCCTGCCAGGCGTGTGATCGTCCGTAACTACAAGCGATACGACCCCGACACCGGGATGCAACCAATTCCCGTGCTCGAGTACAAACAGATGGCCGGCAGGGCTGGGCGACCACACCTTGACCCATACGGTGAATCGGTTCTTATCGCTCGCAACTACGACGAGCTTGCCAGTGTTATGGATCATTACATCAGTGCCGAAGCTGAGGACATCTGGTCCAAGCTCGGTACTGAGAATGCCCTGCGTACCCATATACTGTCCACCATTGTAAATGGTTTTGCTCATGATCAGAAAGAGCTCATGGACTTCATGGGTTCCACATTCTTTGCATACCAGCAACAATCCTCGGGCTTGATCGATGTTGTTGATGAATGTCTCACGTTCCTGAAAGACCACGGAATGATAACCGGTGATGATACATTCACACCAACAGGATTGGGCCGGCTTGTTTCCATGCTTTACATTGACCCCCTGTCCGGGGCTCGGATCGCGGAAGGTCTGCTGAAAACCGATGTGATCACGGATATGACATTCCTGCAACTGATATGCAGTACACCGGACATGCGACTACTATACATGCGCAATGACGATTATGAGATCATCCATGATTATGTCCAATCCCATAGCGATGTTTTCGTTGAGATCCCAAGCCAGTTCAAGTCTGCGGAATATGAATGGTTCCTCTCCGAAGTGAAGACATCCCTTATGATATTGGACTGGATCAATGAGGTCTCTACAGAGAACATCACCCAGAAGTTTAAGATCGGGGAGGGGGACGTCCATGCTATTGCAGATATATCTGAATGGTTGATGCATTCGACCACTCAACTGGCAAACCTGATCGGGGTCGGAACCACTCAACTGAGTCAGCTGGAAAAGAGGATACACTACGGTACCGCCCCGGAGCTTATGGAGCTTGTTGGTATCCGCAATGTCGGACGGGTCCGTGCCCGCAGGCTGTATGATGCCGGATATGGGTCTATTGATGATTTGAAAGAAGCTAGCCTGCCGGATATATCGGAGATCGTGGGACCAAATATTGCAGCGGGTATTCTGTCTGGCATCGGGGTCAGGGTGAAGGGTCTGCACAATAGCTCTTCAAATATCAGGGCGATCACGATGAACGAATTGATCGACAGGGAACAGAAAACGTTCAATGATTATAAATGAAATTCAAATAATATGGCAGACTAACTGGAATAATACAAGAGGAGTTTCATGCTGTACAAACACTTATCAGAGGTTACCGATGCAGAGATGGAAACACTGCTCTATCGCAGTGGGGATCTGATGGACGTAGAGAAAACCGTGTCCTCGATCCTGCACGATGTACATGAACAGGGAGATGAATCCCTGAGGCGGTACACAAAACAGTTCGATGGTGCGGATCTGCAGGAGATCGAAGTGAGTCCTGAGGAAATAGAAGAGGCTATCAGGGAAATCGATCCAGAACTGCTTGGGCACCTAAAGATCGCTGCCAACAACATCCGGGAGTTCCATCATGCACAGATGCCGCCGAAAATATGGTTCATTGAGACGGCTCCTGGTGTTGAACTGGGACAGAAAGTAACCCCTCTCAGGTCCGTTGGTGCCTATGTGCCAGGTGGGCGGGCATCCTATCCATCCACAGCCCTTATGACGGCGATCCCTGCCCGGGTCGCAGGGGTCAGGAACATCATTATGTGTACACCTCCGGGACCTGATGGGACAGTGAACCCATTGACCCTCGCAGCCGCAAACATAGCTGGTGTGGACCATGTGTATAAGCTAGGTGGAGTACAGGCCATAGCTGCCATGGCATATGGTACAGAGAGCGTGTTGTCTGTGGACAAGATCGTGGGTCCAGGTAATGTTTATGTTACAACGGCAAAAATGCTGGTACGTGACCAGACAGAGATCGATTTCCCGGCAGGACCCAGTGAGGTACTGATCATAGCTGATGATACGGCCGAACCAGGGATGGTCGCATCGGATATCATAGCACAGGCCGAACACGATCCAAATGCGATCTCGGTGCTGGTAACCATCTCCGAGAAACTTGCGGAAGAGGTGTATTCCGAAGTGATGAAGCAGGCAGAGACCACTCCGCGTCATGAGATCGTTAAACGCTCCCTGCATAGGGGGGCGATACTTGTCGCCAATTCATTATCTACGTGCACAGAGTTCTCCAATGAGTTCGGACCGGAACACCTGGAGATCATTACAAATGATGATGAAGCCATCCTTGAGCAGATCGAAAATGCAGGATCCATATTCATAGGGAAATATGCTCCGGTCTCCACAGGGGATTATGCATCCGGTACCAATCACGTTCTGCCTACTGCAGGATATTCTAAGATATACTCTGGACTGAACATCAACCATTTCCTCAAGTACTCAAGCATCCAGAAGATCAGTAAAGAAGGGCTTGAAAGTCTCAGGGATACGATTATTTCGATCGCAGAAGAAGAAGGACTTCAGGCCCATGCCGACGCTGTGAGGATGCGGTTCAAAAAGTGAGATATTTCCTTGTGACTTTCAATCGACAATTATTTAATAGGTTACTATGTAATAATTATTATATCTCTCCATTGAATGTTCACCGATATTTAGAGGTCAAACTATGAAAATAAGAATCGTAAGCAAAAGGAATGAGATCGAAGATCTAGATGAAGGTGAGAAGGTCATACACCTTGCTTTCAGACCATCTAACGAAGATATTTTTAAACTTGTGATGACATGCAGGAATATTGAAGTAATACAGATACCCACTTCATACCGGCGTACAGTGTCAAAAACGGTTGAGACATTCCTGGATATACGGAACATCCAGCTCATTGAAGGCGATGTGTGGGGTCACAGGAAAGATATTGACGAATACTACAGCATATCCCCGGAGATTATGGGAAAGATCCAGGATATGAAGGTCAATGGTAGTTCTGATGAAGAGATAGCTGCCAAACTTTCACAAGAAGGCAAACTCAAAAAGGATATGTTGCTCTACATTCTGGGCAAGGACTAAGGGGAAGAAAGAAGGTAGGTTGTGGCGCCAGACCCATATTGTTAAAATGTTGGCCGTACCCGATCGTATATGTGAGAGGATCGAAAGCCCTCAGATCACAATCCTTTTTTTTTTGGTAATTACCCTGAGCGTTCCATATCATTTTTATTCTATTAGTGCATTGCAACCTGCATCAAATGAGAGAGGAACTCTGGAAACATGACAGTAGAATATGGTAAAGTATATCTTGTAGGCTCTGGCCCTGGTGACCCTGAACTTCTTACATTGAAAGCCCGTCGACTCATTGATAATGCAAATGTGATCATCTATGATCAATTGCCCGGCAAGAGAATCCTTGAGACCATGCCTGAAAATGCCGAAAAGATCGATGCCGGAAAATTTGCAGGTGATCATAGACTCACACAGTCTGAGATCAACCAGGTGCTGATAAAAAAAGCTAAAGAAGGGAATGCAGTGATCCGCCTGAAAGGGGGAGACCCGTATATGTTCGGGCGTGGCGGAGAGGAAGCCGAAGATCTTGTGAGAGAGGGTATTGAATTCGAGATCGTACCCGGGATCACGTCAGCGATCGCTGCCCCGGCCTATGCCGGCATTCCTGTGACACACCGGGACCATGCGTCCATGGTTACGTTCATCACAGGACATGAGGATCCCACAAAAGAAGAGAGTGCTCTTGATTGGGAGACTCTTGCAAAGTTCAATGGCACCATTGTGATCTTTATGGGTGTGAAGATGCTTGAGAGAAATACCAGTGAACTCATTAAATTCGGAAAGGATCCTGCAACTCCGGTTGCTCTGGTTGAAAGAGGGACACGTCCGGATCAGAGAGTGACCATTGGTACACTCGAGAACATCGCTGTGGCTGCCGAACAGAGAAATGTAAAAGCGCCTGCGATCACGATCATCGGCGATGTTGTGAAATTGCATGATATCCTTGGCAGTCAGACCTGAACAATACGACCATCTGTGATAGTATGAGCATAAATATGAATAATAATGATACTATAAGACCTGTAGTAGCCATCATGCGGCCTGAGCGATATCTGGATGGATCCAGTAAATTGGCAGAATCCTATGGGTTCAAGCCGGTCGCGATCCCCATGATCGAACTGCGTAATATGAAGGATGATGTTTTCGATACGTTCATGTCACATGTCCTTGGGGGCATATCCGATTATGTGATATTTACCAGTGCAAATGGGATAGATTATACGATCGAGAAAGTCCCCATATCCCAACGACAGGCCTTTATTGATGCACTCAACAACACAAAGGTCATTGCCATCGGACCTACGACACGTGAACAGTTATTGGAACTGGGCATCAGTGTGCTTGGTATGCCTGGCGTCTACAGCTCGCAGGGGCTCGTTGAGTACCTGTGCTCTCAGATCGACGGGAAGGTCATTGATATTGCACGAAGTGCCTTTGGGTCACCTACGTTAATATCAGGACTTGAGGATTGTAATGCATCGGTGTTCGAGACCAAAGTTTACACACTTGTAAGACCCAAGGGAGAACAGCAGGAACAACTGATACAGAAAACCCTGGCCGAAGAGATATCGGTCTTTGCCTTTACCAGTTCCATGATGGTACGTAGCTTCTTCGAACAGGCGGATTCAATGGGGGAAAAGGATGAAGTCATGAATATCCTGAACCGATCGGTGGTTGTAGCTATCGGGAAACCAACTGCGAACACACTGAATGAGTACGGGATCGAGGTAAATATCACGCCTCAAAAATATACGTTCGAAGAGATGCTCAGGAAGGTCAGGGAGACCTACTATAGTATACAGACGAACAACATAAATAATGAGGAATAATAATGATTGGAATATCCAAATTATATTGTGGAACGGTGGAGCCTTCAGATGCCCTGCGATATGGGAGGGACTCGAGCCGATTGCCATCCCACCTGCTCCAATTCTCCAAAGATAAGAAACCAGTGGTCGTCTGGAACATTACCCGCAAATGTAACCTCAAGTGCATCCACTGCTATGCTCATGCTAAGGACCAGGACTTTTATGACGAACTGACAACGGATGAAGGGAAAGAACTGATCGACGATCTTGCTGATTTTGGATCGCCTGTGCTCCTGTTCTCCGGCGGTGAGCCACTGAGTCGCAAGGATCTGCCCGAGTTAGCTGAATATGCTCGATCAAAAGGAATGCGAGCTGTGATATCGACCAATGGTACGTTGATCGATGAGAAAATGGCCAAGACACTTAAGGAGATCGGGCTTTCCTATGTAGGAATATCACTGGACGGCATCCGTGAAACGAATGATCGGTTCAGAGGTATGGACGGTGCCTTTGACAAAGCCCTTACGGGTCTGCGTAACTGCCAGGCACAGGGTATCAAGGTGGGACTGCGGTTTACGATCAATCGCCACAATGTGCAGGACATCCCTGCGATATTCGATATCATCGAGCAGGAGAACATTCCACGTATCTGTTTCTATCATCTGGTGTATGCCGGACGGGGTTCCACAATGGTCCAGGAGGACCTGAGCCATGAGGATAGCCGCAAAGCGGTGGACCTTATAATGGACAGGACCAAACAATTGCATGATAAGGGAAAACCTGAAGAGGTACTCACTGTGGACAATCACTGTGATGGAGCCCATGTATATATGCGGATGTTGAAGGAAGATCCTGAACGTGCAGCAGATGTGTTGGAGCTGTTGAATATGAACCAGGGTAATTCCACGGGGATCGGGATCGGCTGTGTCTCGTGGGACGGAGCAGTACATCCTGACCAATTCTGGAGACATTATACTTTTGGTAATGTGAAGCAGAGAAAGTTCAGTGAGATCTGGACCGATACCTCTGATGAACTTATGGCAGGTCTCAAAGACAGGAAACCCCTGATCCAGGCCAATGCCGACCGATGTGCCCGATGCAAATGGATCGATGTGTGCAACGGCAACTTCCGTGTACGTGCTGAAGCTGTGTACGGCAATGTGTGGGCCGATGATCCGGCATGCTACCTGACAGAGGAAGAGATCAGCGATTCTGAAGAAGAGT
>JAIOTO010000063.1 GCA_021106765.1 Methanosarcinaceae archaeon | reverse complement strand
GATCTCTTTGGTCAGGTCTCCCTCAGCGATCGCGTTAGCAACACGCTGCACATCATTAAGAGGTACAACGATAGCATCCAGCAAACCATTGAGTGTATCTATGAGTGTCCTATAATCCCCTTTCGCTTCACCAACATCGGCTCTGGAAGAAAGGTCGCCTTCCTTTACTGAGTCTCCAACCTGGATAAGATTATTGATGACATCTTTGATGTCCCGGATATTCCTCATAATCTCGACACCGCCGATAGGGTTACCCTCATTGTCAAATATTCCAGCAGAGGATACACTGACCGGTATGACCGTACCATCACGGGTAGTAGTAGTGGTCTCCTCACCTGACAGAACCTCTTTGGACGCCATACATGATTTGATGGCGCATTGGGCAGTATTACAGAATGGGGCATTTATGACATCGGCACATTTCATCTTACCAACAACATCAGCAGCACTATAACCGCTAATCTGCTCTGCTGCCTTGTTGAAATATGTGATGGTCATATCCTTGTCTGTCGTGAACAGTGGATCCATTATACCTGCAAGTATGTTATCCATCTTCCCTATTTGGTCCTTGATGTTAATCCTCATCGTGTCCATTGCATTGGAAAGCTGACCGATCTCGTCGTCTGACTTCGCCTTGAACTCCACGTTGAGATCACCATCAGCCATCTTTTTTGCATTTTCTTCAAGTTTGGAGAGCGGATCGGCGATCGAGCGTGCGATCAGGAATGCAATCCCACCCATCACGACGATGGTTGCCAGAATGATCATTAACAGATAGTTCCTCATCTCATCTGCGGCTGCAGTTACCTCATCCATAGGTACGACAAGGATCATACCATAATTTCCGGTCGCGATCGGATAGTAGGAAACAAGGACCTTTTCTCCAGTAACAGGATCCACAGACTCTTCCAATCCCTCCTTACCAGCCTTTATCTTGTCGGCTACATCTGTGAAACCCGCAATATCCAGATCATACAATGTAGTGACACCGATCCAATCCTTCTCGGTTGGATGTGACACGATCACGCCAAGATTACTAACCATCATGGCATATCCCGTATCCATAATTGTGATCTCACTCATCTCTTCATCAAAACGAGTTAGTCCTGCATCTACACCAGCAATCCCGATAAATTTACCGCCATCCATGATGGGAGATACATAGCTCACCATAAGGACACCTCCGTATAGATAGGGTTCAGTCACAAAGCTTGACTGTGTGACTTTCGGCATCTGGTAGTACTCCGATGTATCATAATCCATCAATGGCTCCACAGCGACACCATTACCTACCCTGTACCAATAGGGTACGAACCTTCCTGTGGAATCGTATCCTGCGGTATTGGCATACTCGGCATCATTATTGTCAAAAGTATTGGGCTCATAGCCTACATATGTACCTACTACAGTTGGATTTTCCAAAAGTATATTTTTAAGCACATTGCTAACTTCGTCCCTGTTGCCGGACTCATACTCTTCCATGGTATTTCCAAGGGTTGTCGCAATCTTCAAATTTTCACGCAATTCACCATCGATACTGTATGCGTTAGCCTTTGTGTTCTCAAGAATACCATATTCCACCAACTCCGTCTCTGCGGTCGATACTTGGGGTATTATCAATACTGCCATAAGCGCCAGCATGATCGCAACTCCCACAGTTATGTATAATATCAATTTTGATTTTATATTCAAACTCATAGTTTCGCCTCAATTGTATCCTCCCCCTTCCCCCCTACGGAGTCATGGAAGACGACACCACTAATCCAGTAATTATTATCATAATAATGAGTATCACTATCATATATAAAATAGTCGGTTGATGAGAAAGACAAATAAATTAGTTCCAAATCACTCAGACATCTACCTGTAAATTCCAGAAAAAGACTTATATTCAGAAAAACGTTGAATACTTTTAGTTGAAAGGATAATTCACATAACATGAAGTCATATGAAGTGAGTAAATGATGTACGATGTTATCGTTGTAGGTGGTGGCCCCTCTGGATCCACTGCAGCTCGTTATGCGGCGGCAGGGGGTGCCCGGGTGCTACTGCTGGAGGAACATGCATCCATCGGCTCTCCGGTCCAGTGTACAGGTCTGCTGAGCATACGTTCTCTCTCACAGTGCGATCTCAGGCCGAACGATGAGTTCGTCCTCAACAGCGTGCGCGGTGCGCACGTTCACGCCCCGGGAGGCATCTGCGTTCCAATTGACGGGGGGCATACAAAGGCCTATGTGGTCTCAAGAAAAATGTTCGATCGCCGTCTTGCCGCCATGGCTGCGGACCAGGGAGTAGAACTGATGCTAAAGGCAAAGGTTGTGGGATTGGAGACCGGTCCTGTCCAACAGGAAGTGACCGTGATCCATAATGGCATGCGACGGACCATTGCCGCAAAAGTAGTGATCGGAGCTGATGGTGTACGAAGCACCATCGCCCGCATGGCAGGACTGGGACGGGTGCAGCGGATCCTGTCAGGGGTGCAGGTGGAAGCACCGTACGCCTCCAATGATGATGATTTTGTTGAACTTTTTGTCGGCTCCTGTGCACCCGGTTTCTTCTCATGGACCGTCCCTATCAGTGATAGCATCTCACGGATCGGCCTTGCTGTTGAACCTGGGAACGAGCAAAATGCCTTTGACTACCTGCAATCTATTATTTGTGATCATAAGCTCAAAGGGAGATGCGATCAGGGATATCTTGACCATGTGGTGGGCGGTATCCCCCTGGGCCCGCTTACGCAGACATACGCCGAAGGCGTCCTCATCGTGGGGGATGCTGCGGGTCAGGTCAAGCCCACATCCGGCGGGGGAATCTACCCGGGAGCCGTCTGTGCTAAGATCGCAGGAGAGATTGCATCCACGGCCGCACTGGAAGGGAATGTTTCAGCAGCCCGCCTTCGCGAGTATGATACACGCTGGCGCTCTGAGATCGGACGGGAACTTGGGATCGGGATGAAAATACATGATTTTATGGCGAAATGTGAAGACAGAGAACTGGATGACCTGCTGAGCTCGTTGAACAAACCCATGATCCTTGACCTGATAACAGAGTATGGGGATATGGATCATCCCTCAATACTGATAAAAAAGATGCTGAACCCACGCTATTCGCGACACATGCTTGGCATCATGCGGGCGTTTGCGAAGGCCGTACTGTAAGGGCTCGTACACGGACGATCAGTACTATTATACACCGGATCACCAGTATCACCACAGTACAGTCAGTGCCATCAGTAGATACTTACACCCTTTACACTTTTGATCATCAGGATCTCATCGACAAGTTTGCCCTGCACTGACACATCCGTGATGAGAGTCAATCTGGCATTGTTGGTGAAATATGGATCGTCAGACACCGCCTGCCGGATACTGACCCCATTGTCTGATATTACTCTGGCAACCTCTGCCAGTATTCCCACATTGGCAGCATCCTCAGGCGTGATAATGATCACTCCGAGTCCAAGAAAAGGTGCAACATCACGCAACAGGGGTATGGAACGCACGTTCTGGAATATGTTCCTGAGCAACTCATCTGACAATATGGTCTCTGTTGTTGCATCAACTACCCGTCGATCAACCCCCACCTCCCGTGCGAGCTGAGTGTGTGCTATCTCGATACTCCCCGACGTGACCTTCCCTTCGTCGTTTACCTGAAAGCCACGCTCAAAGAGGATCTTCAAGACCTTCTGTTGTGCAGGGTGTTTATCAAACTTCTCGAGCAATCTGTTCCACATGCAGATTATGTTGTTGCTCAAGTTAATTAAGGTTGATGTATTGTGTAAGGCTGATGACGAGGATTGGGGATTGGGGATTGATTTTTCAGACACTCATTGACACGGATTGTGATCAAATTAAGGAAGGAGAGATTTAATCTGAGTTCCACTAATTTCAGCAGATCAATAACTTCCCCTCATATTTGCAACCATCGTTCGTTATCTCAGGCAACCCACTACATCCTGAGTTTAAACTTTGTTTTTACCCAAATTTATACCTGGACTCTTCACTTTTTACACGGGATATACTTGATGCACAAAGTCCATCCAGAGTCGCAACTCGAGCTGAGAGGCTAGCCTTTTCTATACTATGTTGCTATGTTATGTCCCATGGATCACGGTACATCTTCGAGCAGGGGACCCACGTCAAAATCCCGGATGTATGAGGCTCAGCGTCGTCTTGAGGAAATGGAGGAATTGATAAAGGAGCTGATCGAGTGCTCGGATGGGGGCGATATCATTGTAGTTGAGGGGAAACGTGACATTGTATCGTTGAGGCGACTTGGTGTCAGAGGCCAGATGGAGAAGGCAACGCATCGTCCCCTAATGGATATTTCAGAGGATCTATCGGGTAAGTCCGAACGTATTATCGTGCTTACTGACTGGGATCGCAGGGGTGAGATCCTTGCACAGAAGCTATCTGATAACCTGCGGTATTTTGGAACTGATATTGATACGGATATCCGTGAACGTATCTCCTTGCTGGTGAAAAAAGAAGTAAAGGACGTTGAAAGCCTGTATACGTATGTTAACAAACTGAGGACCCTGGTCAGCCATTGATACTGATGCCGGTGAACCGGATGTTGGATCGAATCAGTATGGATACATCGCAGAG
>JAIOTO010000053.1 GCA_021106765.1 Methanosarcinaceae archaeon | reverse complement strand
TCCTCGTGATCGGTGTGTGTGCTTTCGAATGTCTGGAACAATACATGTACATCCACACCTCTGGACTCTGTGGAACTACCGACGAACGCCAGCCCAAAATCTATCAGGTACACCCTGCCCCGATAAAGGAGCATATTAGATGTGGTCAGATCCCCGTGGATAATGCCACCCCTGTGAAGTTTACCCACGGTCTCTCCCATGTTTTCACTTAGCTCAGGGGATATTATTTCCTTTACAGGCACTCCGTCAATGTATTCCATCTCTATGGTGAAATCATAGATATCATGTATGATCGGTGTGGGTACCCCAACGCGCCGGGCCTCGGATATCAGTCTGGACTCAGCACGGGTTCGCTCTTTGCGTATCCGCAGGTCCAATTCCTCCAGACGATAGCGTTTGGATACACGTGTCTTTACCACATAGCCGTTTACCACACTGACCGTTGCCTCTGCACCACTTGCGATATACATGAAATTACCTCTCATCTGTTATCCATGTGACATCCACATCATCCGGCCTGAAATTAGGATTAACGTGCGAGCTCTCGATAGGTATCGTGATCCCGGCATTGAACATAAGCAATCCCAGATATGCGATCATGGAACCATTATCTCCCATGAACCTTCTCTCAGGCACATAGAACGATGCCCCACGGTCGTCGCACATGATATCCAGCATCTCACGCAATCGCATGTTTGCACCCACGCCACCTGCCAGCAGTACCTCGTCCTTGCCGGTGTGTGCCAGAGCACGCTCGGTGACTTCCACCAGCATGGCGAACACGTGTTCCTGGAATGAATAACACACGTCCTCAATCGATGCTTTTGCCAGTGCATCCGATGCTGCAGTGGACAATCCGGAGAAGGAAAAATCCATACCTTTGACCACATAGGGCATTTCCACATACCCTGTTGCATCCCTGGCATATGCCTCAACCTTCGGACCACCCGGATGCTTTAGACCAGCATTCCTGGCGAACTTGTCCAGCGCATTCCCAACCCCGATATCAAGGGTCTCACCGAACACCCGGTACCGTCCAGCCCGATAGGCCAGTACCTGGGAATTGGCACCACTAACATACAACACCACCGGATCCGATGCCGGTGTTTTCCATCTCCCTACCTCGATGTGTGCGATACAGTGATTCACCCCGACCAGGGGCACATCAAGTGAAAGTGCCATCATGCGGGATGCTGTTGCAACAGTCCTCAGGCATGCACCCAGCCCCGGCCCCTGGGAGAATGCGACCGCATCGATATCGGCAGGTTCGATACCATGGGTTCGTGCCTCAGCCAGCAGATCCCCGAGAACCGGAGCTGCGAACATCGCATGGTGCTGAGCCGCTTCACGTGGATGGATGCCGCCTGTTTTCGGGCGATACGTCTCGGTGACCTCAGCGATCACATCCACTTCATCCACAATGGCTGCACTCAGATTCCATGCAGTGCCTTCGATACCAAGTACTACTGTCAGATATAAGTCTCCTGAGAGGGTAATGGGACACGGAGGATATTAAGGTTACTGCTAAGCGGAGGAACCTGTCCAGTTGAGAAATGCTTTAATACCAACATGATCAATTACCAGTCATGACAGACGAAAATACCAGATCCGGAAAAGACTTGGGACAGGTAGAAAAAAGGAATGCATTGTATACCAGCATCGGTGAAACACACCTGCCAGACCTGTCTTCACAAATGGATGCAAATGTGCTTCAGCCAATGGATGGTATCCATTACCAGCCCCACAAGACCACAGGCCTGCAGAGCGCCTCAGATATGTGGATAGATAGAGACAGAATGATAGAAGGATTGCATCGCAAGGAAATAATTGAAGACCACCTTAAGAAGGGTCAGATCTTCAAATAATATCCTGACGATATGATCAGATGATCCCCATCTCACTTAATCGGTTGGGCAGGTAGGTCTCGGTCACAAAGTCCAGACCCTTGCCTGCGAACGCTTGCTGTTCTGCCTTTTTCTTGATATTGAGCTGAAGATTGAGCTGTTCTTTCCAGTAATCTGTCTTGAACCGGGGATCTGTCAACTCACTGCGCAGAGCATCCACATCCTTATCGGTCAGCTTGTCAGTGGACAGTTCATATTCCACGATATCCGAGGGCTGGACCCCCACGAACTTCGCAGCCGGTGTGGCCATGAACTCGGACAGGTGAGCACTCTTTATTGCGCCATAGGCAACGGACGCATATATCCGGTATGACCACGGATCACCATCAGTGAACACCACCACAGGTATGTTCAGCTCTTCGTTCATCCGTTTGATCAGCCTTCTGGTAGAACGGGCTGGCTGTCCTTTCAGATGGACAAGAATAGCATTGTATTCTTCATCGAACCCATTCTCGATCAAACGGGCGTACATACCACCAGTCTCGATAGCAATGATGAACTTGGCATCATGGTCCACAAATTCGATATTCTCCACATTGAACGGGATCTGATATCCGCTCTCGCCTATATCCTCCTGACAATGGATCGTGCGTTGCCCGCGCTTCGTCTCCTCCCGGATCCGTATCGGACCGAACATCGTTGCCCCGTCCTCTTCAGGCCGCATGTGGAAATACTCCCTCTGCAGATTGGATATGATCTCAAGATCCTCTATCAAGCGATCACTTTCCGGCTGTTCACGGAACTTGGCGATGTCCCAGTTCTCAGAGATATAGTACAACTCCCTCAACGTAGAACCACGGTTGTACGCAATATGGTTCTTTACAAGAAAATCAACAGTATAGGCTGTTTTCAGTAACTGGAATGCACCCTTTACAGTCTTTGCGCTTCGGATACTCGTACGGTCCCCATACACCCATACATCACTCTTATCACTATATTCGATGTTATTCTTGGTACGGCTTGGCATGTTGACGTTGGGAACGATCTCATCTACGAATTGATCATAGAGTTCCTCCGCAAGGCCAAGGAGTCGATCTTTGGCAAGAGAATCATGCTCTTTCCTGTGTTTTGAAACTTTCTTATCAGAGATAGCCATTCAGATCACTCCCTTTATAGCCTTTGCACCGGTAACCATTTCCTCTTCCAGCCCCTCCACAATAGGAGAAGATAAACGCGCAATATCGTCATCTGTCAGAGACTCGAGGGAATAGGTGACCGCTCTGGAGGAACCCGGGAACAAAACCATGGTCCAGATATGATCGTAATCGTTCCCAATGGTAATTACCCTGGGTTCGGGTACTGCATTATTGATCTTATACGGGATCATGTCATGCAGTTTGAAATCATATTTTTTGCTCCCGAAATTCTTAGCCGTTATTGACACATTCACTTTATCATCGCCTATTTTCTCTATTTTCCTGCTTATGAGCAGATTACCCATCACCTTTGCTACGACCGGATTTATGTCCGGAATTTCCCTATTCAGCGCCTCGGCAAGCTTCTCTGCCATTCTCGGAAGTACCTTGTTGATAATGATCTCCTTCTCACGCCTTTTCTTGAGTGTTCCCTGCCTGCTCAGATAACGATTTAGTTTTCTACCCACCTCTTTTATAGCCAGTTCCACCTCATCCTGGATCACCGGGATGTCTGCGATCGCATCTTTGGATTCAGAAGTGAATGGCACATTGGTAGATGCCACATGGATCAACAGGACCGCAGGTCCCACAGGGATACTGCCTCCTGGTTGGTTCACCCCATACTGTTTCCATTTGACAGACTCCACCGCATGCGTAGTCACACATCCACCCTGCTGGTATAGTAAGGGCACACGATTAGCGAAACGCATGATATCGATGCGATCATCCTTCTGCAGACTACCACCGTATGCCAGCCCAACCTCCACAACAAAGGGATTACCTGAGAATACCGATGCCGAACGTGTCGTTGTTGCTATGAAATCTACATTGAACTCCTTTTCCAGTCCCTTGTAGATAAGCTCCTCGCCGATAGGAGACAGGCAATCCGTAGGAGGTGCCATGATCTTTACCTTCTGGAATGCACCCAGAAGTTTCTTTGACTGATCACGGGTGATCTCCTGAGGTACAAGTTCCGGATCAAGCCCCGATGCTTTACAGATCTCCTCAGAGGTCAGATGACCTATCTTGGAAAATGAATATCGCAGAAAAGGTCCCAGCTTCTGCCTCTCGGTATAGCGTAGCATCTTCATCAAAGTACCCAGTTCGATACCATGAGGATGTGGAAGGATTTCCTTTGCCGGCTTCGGCAACTGGTCCGTCGCACGTTCAAAAAGTACTTCACCACCATCCGGCTCGATCAATGTGAGCCTGGCATGAGGGTTTACAATAGCGGTTGCTTTCAGGTATTCATAGACTGATTGGCGGCGCCCCTTCACATACGAAGCTTCCATCTCCATCTCGACACGGGTTCCATGGGGCTGGTCCCACTCGATGATCTTATCGCTCAATACCTCAGGATCATTCGTATTGGTGTTGATCATGAGCTCATAGAAGTGTGCCGGCGAATCGGGGCTGATCTTGGAGATTATCTTCGTCGGGTGCCCGGCAGTCAACTGGGAATAAAGGACAGACGCCGAGATACCGATGCCCTGCTGTCCCCGGCTCTGCTTCAGGGCATGGAACCGTGAACCATACAGAAGCTTTGCGAACACCTTGGGGATCTGCTCCTTCACGATCCCGGGACCGTTGTCCTCGATAATTATCACAACATCGTCCTTGCCCGAACGCTGGATATGCAACATGATATCCGGAAGGATCTCTGCTTCCTCACACGCATCCAGGGAATTGTCTACAGCTTCCTTTACCGTTGTGATCAGGCTTCGGGGCGCAGAATCAAAACCCAGTATCTGTCGATTTTTCTCAAAGAACTCTGCAACACTGATTGCCTGCTGTTTTTTAGCAAGTTCTTCCGCAATTGGATTTGGCATTGGTATTTCATCCCCTTTGATCAATAGTCCATGAACCTAATAATAAATGATAGGAAACTAATAGCATCCATATTTACGAACAGCAGATTCGGGAAACTCGTGAGATCAGTGAATAAGATCGAATGGCGAATGACCAATATAGCACCCATTAAGAGCAAGTACACTACGTTTTTATTGTGTGAGTAGATGAGGTACAAGCTATATAGTATTTATCGCAGATCTGGGCAAATATATTCACAACATCCACATCATGTTCTTATCAGATTTCCATCAAGATCTTATTAGAATTCAAGATATTTGATCAAATGGCCACTCTCAGGTACCCTTTGTAAAAGATCATCCTGATCCTCATACGGAATACCCTTGAAGATCTTTGTTGCAAGGATACTCCTGACATCAGGCAGTGCATTTATCAGTGATAATGATGCCCGGTTCAATTCCAATGGATAAGGAATGGCTGTGATCGAACGATAACCGTGGTCTGTGACCAGGACATTGGAAAATTCTCCCAATGGAAGATTTTCAGATATTCCTACAAGCAGAGGATATGATCCAAACTGTCGACCAAACGTCAGATCATGCTGTGAGCGTTCATCATGGACCTCCCACATCACATCCGTTAACACGGTACCCGGGGGGACGACCTTCCGTAACATCGGTAGATCGATATCTGTCCTGACCTTATCCTTATATTTCAGGAACTGTTTCTTGTGTTTTTTCACAAGATCATCGTGACCATATACTTTTGTTCCGGGGAAGGCCATGACCTGCCGGATATTGATGCGCCGTAGTAGCAGGTTGGAATCCAGTACCTTTTTCAGGAACTCATAATTCATACCAAAGGTCTCTTTTGTCTCACCCGGCAGACCATGAACGAAGTTCAATCCGGGTAGAAGTTCAGGCATACCGGTAATACCCCGTGCGCCTCCCACCTCGTTCATCAAACTAATGACCTCGAACACATCCTCTGACATTGCTTTGAGATCGTTGGCACGTATCACCGCAGGATCTGCACTTTCCATGCCAAGAGCCGCAACGTCCCCGGAGGTATGATACTGTATGATCGTTTTCAGGATCTGTCGGCATTCCTGAGGGAATGCAGCTATTGTTGCCGGATTGGCATTATCCATATGCAGAACACGTAGATCAGGAGCCACATTCCGGATGCCTCGATACAGTGACAGGATGGCTGAGGGGTCGGGTACAGGTAGGTCGCCACCCCGATTCTTTGCATGATATGAGAACAGATCCGGCTGCCGTCCTATCCTGAAATATCGAGCACCGTTACGGTACAGTTCAGCGACCTCCCCCACCACATCAGCAATTTCCCGGTACATGGATGGACCGTAGAATGCTTCCGTACAGAAGGAACAGTGTATTTTCCTGCCACAACCGCGATAGGTCTCCAGCTCACACATTAAATGAGGATGATCAGGATGCTGTCTGATGATGAACGAACCCTTCATTGCCCATCGTGAGATCTCATCCACCGATCGCAAACGATGTTCTACATTCTCAGGTTCCCGGAGAGAACGATCACTGATAATATCATGCACAAATGCTTCGATGTCGCCTTTTGCAATGATCATACCTTCAGATGTAAACCCCAGAGCCTTTGCACTCATTCCTCCCTGATCACTGAATCCAAGCCGTATGGGACCCCCTATGACAGTCAGACCTGACGATACCTTGCATATGTAGGAGATCTCCTCGGAAGTGATAGGTGAAACACGCAGATATTTTCCCGGAACCGTCATGCCTGCAAGAACAATAACAAGGGTCGCGTCCTTGATGATAGAAGTTCCCGGGGTTTCAGGGGTTCGCAACTGGTCGATCGTGAAATAATAGATGTCCTCTTGATCGATACCACATTCACAAAGGGCGCCAGCTATGTAGCGTATATAAGGAGAAATATACGGAGGTACTCCAAAACACGCAGGTTCATCAACATATCCATCCACAATTACTACTTTCATATGATCACGTGGTTTTTCGTATTATTATGTGCATTTGATCAGATATTTATGAATTCTGACAAACAGTATGTGCGTGTGACAATGTACACTTATTATTATATTGTGCTATTGGTACTCCATGGTGTATGTTATTCCATTGAATGTTCTCTGCAATTATCAATCGAATGATCAATGATGAAAGTCTACTTATACTTTAGCTCCATACATTCAGAGAAAAGGACACAGAGGCGACAATATGAGAAGCGACAATATGAAAAAAGGAAATGAAAGAGCACCGAATCGCTCCCTCCTGAAAGCAACAGGAATTACGGATTCAGAGATGGAAAAACCATTCATAGCTGTGGTTAACTCGTGGACCGAGACCATACCCGGCCATATACACCTTGATAAGCTGGCAGAAGCTGCCAAAGCAGGGATCAGGAATGCGGGAGGGGTTCCTTTCGAGTTCCATACCATCGGGATATGCGATGGGATAGCAATGGGCCACGAAGGTATGCGATACTCCCTCCCAAGTCGTGAAGCCATCGAAGATTCGATCGAGCTTGTGCTCCAGGGGCATCAGCTAGACGGCATGGTCATGATAGCTGCATGTGACAAGATCGTCCCCGGACACCTTATGGCTGCAGGTGAACTGGACATCCCAACTATTGTTGTGACCGGTGGACCAATGCTCCCGGGTTATGTTGACGATGAGCAGCGAGACCTTATTTCAGTATTTGAAGGGGTAGGGGAACACAAAGCCGGCAAGACCTCTTTGGAGAAGCTCAATATGCTGGAGAGCATGTCCTGTGCGGGTGCAGGCTCATGTGCCGGAATGTTCACCGCAAACACAATGGCATGTATGACAGAGGCTCTTGGATTGAGCCTTACTGGGTGTGCAACCTCACATGCGGTCGATGCAAGAAAAACACACCTTGCAAAAGAATCCGGCGAGCGCATCGTTCAACTTGTCAAAGAGAATGTGACCGCACGCAAGATCGTTACACAGAGATCCTTTGATAATGCGATCATGGTCGACATGGCTGTAGGTGGTAGCACCAACACCACACTCCACCTGCCTGCGATCGCACATGCCTTTGGTTTGGAGCTAACCCTTGATATGATCGATGTACTGAGCAAGAACACACCACACCTGATAGGTCTTCGACCTGGTGGTGAAAACTTCATGATCGATTTTGACCACGCTGGTGGGGTGCCTGCTATCATGAAAAGGCTTGTATCAAAACTACATCTGAACGAAAACACGGTCACTGGAAAGACCATTGGCAAGAACATCGAGGAATTTGTGATCATTAATCCCAAACTTAACAAGAGGATCATCAAGACCATCGAAGATCCAATTCATGTAGAAGGTGGGATCGCCGTCCTGAAAGGAAATCTTGCACCAGATGGGTCCGTCATCAAACAAGCAGCTGTGGACCCAAAAATGTTCGAACACAGTGGACCTGCCAGACTCTATGATAGTGAAGAAGATGCCATGGAAGCCATAATGAACGACAAGATAAAGCCCGGAGATGTGATCGTGATCAGGTACGAAGGACCAAAAGGAGGACCTGGAATGCGAGAGATGTTATCCCCAACCTCGGCTATTGCAGGAATGGGACTCGCCGATTCTGTCGCACTTATCACCGATGGCAGATTCTCGGGTGGTACCAGAGGTCCTTGTATCGGCCACGTCTCACCTGAAGCCATGGAAGGCGGACCGATCGGACTCGTGGAAGAAGGAGATATTATCGAGATAAATATCCCTGACAGGACACTGGATCTACTGGTATCCGAAGAGGAACTACAAAAGCGAGCAGCTACTTTCAAACCACTGGTAAAAGAAGTTAAAGGATATCTTGCACGATACAGGAAAACGGTGAGTTCTGCCAACAAGGGTGCTATTCGGGAATAATATATATATTTCAATATATGCATAATATAATATATACTTAATATTAACTACAAATGTGTTCCGAAAATGTAGGAGAGATGCTCATTGGAACGAACTGGCATTTGTGCGATATGTGGGAGAAGTACGAGAATGTTCACATGCATGATCTGCGGCAGAGGTGTTTGCAGAAAGTGCATGGATCACTCAGCCAGAATGTGCGTCCAGTGTGCACATGGCAAAATGTCCAATATACAGTGATCACCTTCGGATCAGATAGGTATTCCCCTCTTTTGTAATAATGGATATTATACCAGAATCTTCCATCTGCTTGACCTCTCGACCTACCAGATCCACACTATACCTCATGGAAAGCAGGCTCTTCAGGATATCCAATTTTAGCTCAACACCATGAGGCAGATACATCAGGATAGCCCCCTCAAGACGATTCGATCCAGAACCCAAACATTTATCCCCGGTAGCAGCAGGAGGTACTGTTGGTGCTGATCTCTCAGGAGAAGCTAGGTCAGGCATGATAAATTCAGGGGTGGGAGGAGCAGGAACATCAGGAGATACTAGATCAGGCATGATAAATTCAGGGGCAGGAGGAGCAGGAACATCAGGAGATACTAGATCAGGCATGATTAATTCAGGGGTGGGAGGAGCAGGAACATCAGGAGAAGACAGATCAGGCATGATCAATTCAGGAGCGGGAGGGGCAGGAACATCAGG
>JAIOTO010000130.1 GCA_021106765.1 Methanosarcinaceae archaeon | reverse complement strand
TCGGCAGGAATTCCACGATCTCCAGGCAGTTCATCGATGCGATAAAAACAATGCCGGTAAAGGATATTTCGATAACTGCCGGTTCGATACGAATGGCCGATCCGGATGCTTACATTATAGATCGCGGTGTTAGTTTAGGCAGCAACATTGGAACAGATAGCAATATTGGTGTGTCTGAAATGCACTCTCCGAACACGGAACGTGTGGGCAGGACCAATACTGACCGGTCTGTGAGACTCACCCATATTGCCAGAGATGACCGTATCACCGACAGAGGTGCGAACAGAGGGTCCGCCGACATGAGGGTTGCGAGCGTCGATTGAAACGATAGTAGGCCGGAACATCATACAGATGCTTCTATCGGTCCGAATGTATCGGTGGCCCATGACAGGGTCCGGCACGATACTGCTAAGATGGCTGCCTTGTCCCTTAAGGCTTCATCCAGGACTCTCCAGCCAGCTGGTGCCATGATCTCTGCACAATTGAACACGAAGCAGGATGGGTACCAGAGAGCCTATTCATCCTATATTGGAAAGAACGCTTTCTATGAATGGCAGATCGGCAGGATCGATCGCGTTGCTGATAAGCTAAAGTTCCGTCTGGAAGAGACGCCTGGCGTCATTCCGGAGATATTGGATGAGTGTAAGGATGTGTTAGAGCGGGTGAGGACCGAGGAACAGCCGAGGATAGACACCGTGCTTGATACTCTCAATGAGAACCTTGAGGAATCGAAGGAGACTCTCAAAAGGGTGAATAGTTCACTGGCCTCGGTGCAGGGAATGTTCTCGTTCGTTGAGAATAATTCTGGTTTGGTCAAGATCGGACTGGCAGCGGTCGGGGGAGTGATCTTCCTGGACCTGCTGGTAGGCCTGTTCGTGTTGATCAGGATGGCTCTGGGGTTCTGATCCCCCCCATCCCTCTTCTAAAAAGACCATGTTTTGACAGTCGGGAGTCCGAACATTATTGTTTGATCCGGGCAGACTTACTTTTACCTCCGAGACGCAAATTTCATGAAAACGTCATTATTAGGTATTTTTTAATGACATCTTCAACATCGTGTGGACAAAAAAATGTAGATATCTCCATGTGAATAAAGGTGTGAAATAAGCATGTGGAAATCTATATATAGCTCCATGTGAATATAGGTACTTAATACGGAACATATGTGCATCTGATCAATACAAAATACATGAAGGTGAAACTATGAGTGATGTCTACAAATATCTGAAACACGCGATGATCGGTGATGAAAAAACCGAAAGTCAGTACGATAGGTCAATTTTCATGAAATCCGAAGAACTGGCAAAGGAACATGAAATTGACTACGATCCGAACATCTTTGTTCCAACAGATCCTTCAATGGCAGACTCCGTTTTTGAAGCCGCAGTTGAACTGTTGACATCAGTTGGGATTTATTGTATTAACACAAACAGATCGATCCCAATCGACGAGGAAGACATACGCAAAGCATCTACATCCACCGAAACATTGGAAATCGGACGACTTAGGGAAAAAGTGCTTGTTCCGAACAGGTACATGCAGGATTCCGAACCTCCTGTAATTATCGGCGGGCCCATGGGAGGAACAGTATCAGAAGAACACTTCCTTGAGGTACATCTCAGTTCTGCAATGGAACCGATCGTCCAGGGAATTTATGCAGGGGCAATTGAATCAATGGGTGGTAAACGCATAAAAGGAAAAACTCCCATGGAAATGCTGGCAGCACTAAAGGAAGCGAGGCTGGAACGGCTTGCCACCAAGCTTGCGAATAGGGAAGGCATGGGCCTTATGGGTCCCGGAACTCCAACCATTTCCCAGGCATATATGCTTGTGTCAACGGATGAACTGTATTCAACTTCAGACGTTCAGGAAGTCTATCAGCTTAATGATCTAAAGACGGATTATGAAACATTTTATAAATCCATTTTCCATAAGGAAAGAGGTGGGAATTTCCTTTCCGGACAATGTCCGGTATTCGGAGGACCAAGTATTGGGTCTCCGGCAAGTCTTGCTATAGTTGATGCGGCAGAAACCATACAATCAAAGATAGTGACGGGTGCAAATTTGCATTTTTCCGGTGCGGTACATGTAAATACTAATTCCTCTTCAACAAAGGAAATAATGTGGGCATCCAATCTTTCATCAATTGCGATTTCCAGGAACTTCCATCACTACACCGGAAGATACTACTGGAATCTTGGAGGATGCTGCACCGATATGATGTTCTATGAAACTGCGGCCCAGGCAATCGGAGACACCGTTAGCGGGAGGGATGTCCTGGCAGGACCAGTGGGTGCACGCGGTATAGGTGCGGACCATTCTACCGGACTTGAATCAAGGTTTATGGGAGAAATTGCCCAGATGGCTACGAACCTGTCTGCGGACGAAGCCAATTATGTTATTGGGAAAATTTATTCCAAATATGAAAACATGTTAAAAGCTGCACCTCCGGGAAAACCATTCAGTGAGTGCTACATTGTAAAATCCGATTATGAGATGCGCCCAACCGATGAATATATGCAACTATATAAAGAAGTGAGTCGTGAAATACAAGACTATTGCTCAATCGAATGAAAAATTATCAAGAGCACAAAGGTTGGGAAGATATGTTATGTGTTTTTCGCTCCATCCTCCTCCAACGTAAAACATATGGCAGGTTTAACGAATCCCAACTTTTATGCTTAATTTATGATAGAGGGATCCTCTGAATGTGGCAAGAAATTTAAATGAGTTATATAAGGAGATTATAATATGTTAACACAGGATGAAATAAATGAGAAAGGTAGTGCTGCTGTACAAGAATTTGACAACGATGCAGTTGTTGCAGCAGCACAGGAAGCGATAGACACAGGTGTTGACCTCGTATCCTTTATTGAGAATGGTCTCACTGCTGGAATGAACATAATCGGTGACCAGTTCGATCAGGGTACCCTGTTCCTGCCACACGTCATTGCAGCATCAGAGGCAATGAGCGCAGGTGTCGATATTCTGACCCCTGAACTCGAGAAGGCACATGCAGAAGTTGCATCCAAGGGCACTATTGCAATCGGTACTATTGAGGGTGACATCCACACTATCGGTAAGGATATCCTTGCAACGATGCTCAAGATCGCTGGGTTTAAGGTCATAGACCTTGGACGAGATGTACCAATTGCCGACTATGTTGAAGCAGCAAAGACGGCTGATATTGTAGCTTCATCAGCACTTATGACCACCACAATGGTCCTTCAGACACATGTCGAGGAGCAGCTCAAAGAAGCAGGCCTCCGCGACAAGGTGAAGACCATGGTCGGTGGCGCACCAACAACTCAGGACTGGGCTGACAAGATCGGCGCAGATCTCTATGGTGAGAATGCTGCTGACGCAATCGTCAAATGTACCT
>JAIOTO010000006.1 GCA_021106765.1 Methanosarcinaceae archaeon | reverse complement strand
GATACCTTCGACAACACAGAGACTGTCAACCTGACCCTGGAACACTTCATCGATGTGGACCATTAAGGTAACAACATCTTCGGTGTCACCAACATCCTGTTCATAGAACCAGGTCTTGTTAGCCTGTGATGCATTGCCTGAGGTAGAGATGATCTTATCATCCACGAAATCGCCGTCCTTGGTCAGCTCGAGCCAGACCTTGTTACCATCAACATCGATCTGCTGTGGGGTGAGTGAATATCCTTCACCAAGTTCGAGTGATTCTCCGGTCCTCATGGTGTAGCTGTCGTCAACATCCATGATTATCTTGGAAAGGGTATCTGCCTCACCGTCAACTGCGAAGTATTCAGTGGCGAACAATCCAAGTTTGGAATAGGTGTAGTCCGTTGGTGATGTACTGCTTACCGTGAATGCGTACTCTGGGGTCTGACTTGCCCTAGGGACTGCTGTGTATACCAGACCTGCTTCTTCTTCGATGGTTAGATCAGTATGATTGAGCAGCTGCAGAGTCTCAGAAGACAGATCCTCATCAAGATCATACCAGAAACCAGCAAAGTTTGCTGCAGTCCAGGTAGTGTTACCGTCTACGACCGCACCGCGAACCTCAACTGTATCCGCAGCAGCTACTGCTGAGAATGCAGCAAAGACCATCAGAGCGGCCATTGTTAATGCTGTAAATCTTTTCATTATTTTCCTCCATTTAATTACGTTTAATTAGAGTGATTATCATTCTCTCGACAAAACGAACGCAGATACGTTCATTGACGAAGAGCTTTTTCACCCTCTTAATCCCGTCATATTGGATTACAAACGTCTATTAAGTTAATTGCCTATTAAATGTTTTGTGGTCTCTTTAATAGTGAATTCTGCATTGCATAGGTAAATATCGACATAATTAACGGCAAATGTCGAAATATAAACGTGACAAATCATATAATATTCAACAAAGATCGCAGGATACCTTCGGGGATTGTCGACCTGTGAGATATCCTGATACTAACCTGCGCGCTCCAAACATCACTGGAAACGAGGAACATCGATAAGATATAAATAAATGTGTGTAGTTAATATCCAACTACACATATCACACATATACATGGCTGGTGTCCAATGAAACTGCGAAATGATGAACTATGAATTACGAACACATCCTTCCCGCCATAATCACCGTATGTATAATATTACTGATACCCATAGGACATCGTATCTTCGTACCGGAGGCCTTCAGGGATGAGCAATATCGTACCCGTGCCAGTCGGGTCCGGGTCCTGACAAATATCCTCACCTATTCCATACCATTGGCCATTGTATACACTTTCGTACATATGCAGGACACTATGGCCAATTATCTGGGTATCGATCCCCAGCTGAACTATGCCAGCTACTTCATCATGCTGGAAGGCAACGGGGTCAGTCTCTTACAGAGCATTGCTACTCCCCTGCTAACCTACATCAGTGGCATAGCCTATCTGATCCTATTCCCTTTCCTGCTGGTGTTCACCTTCCTGATACTTGCATACACAGAAAAGCTCAAGGTACTGGAAGAATTCGTGGTCGCGTTCATCCTGATACATCTGATAGCTTTCCCATTCTACGTCTTCTTTCCAGTAGAGGTTACGGGCCATACCCTCCATGATGTCCAGCCCATACTATACAACCTCAGTCCTATCATTGCCGAGGGGGTCAAAGTGGTTGACCCGGGCCTTGACAACTGCTTCCCCAGTCTGCATACCGCCCTGTCCGTGATGACCATGCTAATAATATTACTGAGAACCGATCTGAAGAACTTCAAGGTCTTTGCGGTCCTGACCACACTCACCATCCAGTTCACGATCCTGTACCTCGGGATACACTGGATCACAGACCTCATTGCCGGCTCGGCGCTTGCACTGATCAGCTACTACGTTGCTACAAACTACAGAACCGGCATCATCGAGCTGTCACATCGATTCACATCTTCCCTGATCAGGTTCGCCAGAACTCTCATATGATCCCGTGGTTCAGGCAGGAAGCTCTACCACATTATCGAGAGGTAACTCTGACTCTAACTGCAACCATCTCGTGATTATAATCCTAATGACTTCAATAGATTTATATTCAATGTGATTAATATGTATGAATAACTTTAAATTAACACAGGCAAATAATATGTAGTGACGATATCTGCAAGTGTATAATTGATCAAAACTACAAAAAGATGAGCGAGGTTCGAAAATGTTTGATGGGGCAGTTTCTGAGAAAATATCAATGGAAGATGAAGCGAACAGGGTCAAGACCGGTGTACCTGGTTTTGATGAACTGTGTGGAGGAGGACTCATCCAGGACAGGACCTATCTGGTCACAGGTACCTCTGGTGCCGGTAAAACGATCTTTGCCATCCAATACATATACAACGGTATCACAAAATATGGTGAAAATGGTATCATCGTTGCTACCGAAGAACGGCCCGAACAGATCCGGGAGAACGTCCTGAAGTTCGGATGGGATCTCAAGGCTCTGGAAGACGAAGGCAAACTGGTGATAATCGATGCCTGCTCCACCAAGATAGGGATTCCCTCCCAGGAAAAATATGTAGATGTACGTCCCTTTGACATACGCTCCATGATGGACCAGATCATCGCTACTCAGGAAGAGATAGATGCCAAACGATGCCTGGTAGACTCCTCAACATCGATTAGCTTTTATCTCCATGATCCCGCCAAGATCAGAGTGGAACTCCTCAAACTCAGCACAACGCTGGAAGTGATCGGCCTGACATCACTTTTGACATGTGAGGTAGTGGATGAAGATAAACCCTCAAGATTTGGTGTGGAGAACTTCGTGACGGACGGTACATTCGCACTATATTATAGTATGCATGAGAATGTGAGGATGCGCAGTGTCGAGATCTATAAGATGCGGGGCTCAGACCATAGTAAAAAACTCCATCCCTATGATATAGAGAAGGATGGATTCGTCATTCACCCACATGAAGAGGTCTACTCGTCATTCTGAATCAATATATACATTCGGGAGTTATTAGTGGTCATTGATCAGGATACATTTCCTCATGACCACACTCAATACATTTATAAATCACAAGTGCACGACCGAAATGGTCGTGCCTCTTCATAACAGGATATCTCCATCGGTTCATCTTTCCTTCGCATAGTGGACATCGGTAGTTCATATGATCTCATCCCTCATCTAATACATTCAATTGTATCAATATAACAATTTCGTTAGAGATTTTCGGAATTACATGTTGATCGAAAACCTCGTTATTTTTTTCTATGTACTCCTCATCCAACCCTGCTACTCGCTTTCTTTATCAGCTCGACCATAACCAATGTGACCATTGCTACCCCCAGTGGAAGCATCCAGTCAGCCAATCCCAGTACCGTGAGCTCGAATATATCACGCAAGAATGGAATGTACATGACACTCAACGTCAACATTGCCGTGCTAAGAACACCAAGCAACATCAGACGATTGGTCAGCAGTCCGACGTTCCATATGGATCCCTCCAGCGACCGGAAAGCGAATGGAATGAACAGGATCATGCTCACGATGGTAGCAAAGGTGAGGGTCCTGGCCCTGTCAATATTATCAACAGGATCGCTTATCAGGAACACGAGGAAACATGCCAGCCCCATCACCAGGGCCACACTGATCACCAGCAACAGGTTTCGCCTATTCAATATTCGTTCACTCCTGCTGCGGGGTGGCCTGTGCATGACATCATCCCGAACCGGATCAAGGCCCAGCGCAATAGCCGGCATGATCTCATCGAACATGTTTATGAACAGTATCTGCAGAGCCAGTAAGGGTAGTAGTTCGAACCCCAGCAGACTGATTCCCAGCAGGATGAGTATTACTTCGGTAAAATTCCTGGAAACAAGATAACAAGTAAACTTCTCAATGTTCTCATAGATGCCGCGGCCTTGTTTCACAGCCTCTACGATCGTAGCGAAATTATCATCCTGCAACACCATGACACTGGACTCCTTTGCTACATCAGTTCCCTTAATACCCATAGCAATGCCGATGTCTGCCTTCTTCAACGCCGGTGCATCATTTACACCGTCACCTGTCATGGCCACCACTTCCCCCCGATCCTGCAGGGCCCTGACGATCCTCAACTTCTGATCAGGCATCACTCTGGCATACACAGCAATATCATGTACAACGTCATTGAACTCCGTATCCGAAAGAGATGATAGTTCATCCCCCGTAATCGCACCATCGGCCACAATTCGTTTCAATTTTTCGCTAAACCCATCGGTTCCCACCGTGCTATCGTCCAGACCAACCTTCCTGCCTATGGCCTGTGCTGTCTCTTCGTTATCCCCGGTGATCATAACGACCTTGATACCTGCCCTCCTGCACACCTCCACTGCTTCCTTTGCCTCTGATCTCACCGGATCGATCATTGCAACAAGCCCCAGGAACGTCAGGTCCTCCTCCGCGGTCCCGACAGTCCATGATTGCGGAAGTTCACGATACGCGATCCCAAGGACGCGGTATGCCGAACTTGCAAGACGGCTATTGTCATCCAATATCGCCCGGACATCTTCCTCGCCAAGATCATGCGATCTATCCATCCCCTCCACAGCAATACATCGCTCAAGTAAGAACTCTGGAGCTCCTTTGGTGAAAGCCACCGCCCCCTCAGCCGTGGCATGTATGGTCGTCATCAGCTTGCGTTCGGAGGTGAACATGATCTCATGTTGTTTTTCATAATGCAGTTCAAGGTCATCCTTCCATATGTCAGCCTTTGCAGCCGCAGCCACCAGGGAGACCTCTGTAGGATCGCCCACAGCACCCCATTGTCCGTTATTCTCCTCGATTGTAGCATTGTTGCACAGAGCCGCCGCCTTCAGGAGCAGGGAAACCGGACGATATTTGCTGATATCGGACACCTCACCGTCTACAACAAAATTTCCATATGGCTCATACCCGGCCCCGGTGATATCGATCGATAGTCCATCAATAACGATCCTTTCAACAGTCATCTCGTTCTTCGTCAGTGTCCCGGTCTTATCAGTACAGATCACCGTAGTTGAGCCAAGTGTCTCAACACCCAGCATCTTTCGAACAATGGCCTTATGGCGTGCCATGTGGCGCATCCCGTGACCAAGAGTTATGGTCATTGTGAGAGGCAAACCCGCGGGTACGGCAGCAACCGCCAGGGCCAGGGCAATGATCAACATCTTTTCCAGTGGCGCACCCGTGATAATCCCCAACACCATAGCTAAACCCGATGCCATCAGGGCAATTGCGGCCAGTACCTTTGCAAGGCCATTGATCTTTTGCTGGAGAGGGGTCTTTTCCTCCTCTTCCTGGATCATTCCTGCAATACCCCCTAATTTCGTCCGCATACCCGTTGCCGTGACGAGTGCCTTGCATTTCCCATGGACGATCTGTGTCCCTGCAAACAGTGGATCGTTCTCCATCTTCTCCACGGAGACGCTCTCTCCAGTTAGTGAGGACTCATCCACTTTCAATCCCAAGATATCAAAGAGAATAGCATCAGCAGGCACCCTATCACCGGTCTCCAGTACCAGCACATCCCCAACAACAACATCCCTGGTCAGCACCTGTAGCAGTTTTCCATCCCGAACCACCATAGTTGTTGGGTGGACTATGTCCTTCAGTGCTTCCATGGCTCTGTCTGCCGTATATTCCTGTATGAACCCCAGGATTATGACAAAACCTACTATGAACAAAATTACCCAGAAATTGATGATCTCATTAATGGAAAAGGATATCAAAGCGGCAGCCAGCAGTACCCATACAATGAAGTTTGCGAACTGGCCCAGCAGTACACCAAACGGAGTGATCCTCTTCTTCACTTCCAGCTCGTTGAACCCATGCATGTCCAGCCTACTGACTGCTTCTTTTCCAGAGAGTCCTTCTCTCGAACTTTTCAATCGGGCGAAGACATCTACCACACCCATATCCTCATATTCCATTCATTTCTCCCAAAATTAAAAAACGATATTCTGTTATATCCGGGATACTATTTCTTATTTTGCTCATCAAAAATAATCTCTGGACCGAAGGAACATATATAGATACTATTGAACAAAAATGTGTATATACATAATTCCAGGACCATTCTGTGAAAAACAGAATCATCCCTCTGGATATTACCCTAAAATGGATCGTAAGATATAGAATGTTTCAGAAAGCTGTGTGGCGAAGATATCAAAATACTCCAACATTAGGATGGATCCTGTAATCTACACCTGAATAACATCAGTTGTGTATAGATTACATACTATGACAAACTATATCAGTAAGAGCAACCGTGTGTGTATACATACTCATCCAAGTGTATATAGAAGAGTGTCAACGATACTGCAATATGAAGTGAGGTCTGCAATCTTGATAGATAATGACAATAGTGAAGCAACATATCCCTCTGTCCTGGTCGTTGACGATGAACCAGACAATATTTCTCTGATGGAAGCATATCTAGCCTTAGATTATAACATAATTACAGCTTATAGCGGAGAACAGGCTCTTGAAAAAGTGCAGATCGAAATACCAGATCTTGTTCTCCTTGACATGATGATGCCAGGTATAAACGGACATGAGGTCTGTAAGACCCTAAAAGATGATCCGCAAACCTGTGATATACCGATCGTGATGTTCAGTGCACTGGAAAAACGAGAGGGACATATGAAATGTATGCATGCGGGTGCAGATGCTTTTCTGGAAAAACCCATAGATGCGGTGCAGCTGGCAAACACGATCCGAGCGTTGATAGAACGGTCTAAAAATGAATGACCAATCAGACAACACTGACACTCATACCTGCATCAACCTCACCCATTGCTCAATTTCCTGACAAGGAAAAAGATACCGCTGATGCTGTGTCAGCATCCCTTTTCTTTGCGTTCGGTGATGTCCTGGATGACACCCTGGTAATGGGTCACCACACCAGTCTTGTCACGCTGGATGAAGGTCTTCTCCTCGACCCAACATACATCTCCTGCCTTTGTGAGGATACGATATTCCTTGATAAATGAGGTCCCGCCTTCCTTGCACGTCTCAGAAAGTTCGATCTGGACATCCGGTAGATCGTCTGGATGCACGATATCTCCATACTGTACCCTGCCGGATGTGAAATCCTCAACCGTGTAGCCGAACTGTGTGACATTATCCGACACGAACTCGGCTGGCCAGAGCTCTTCCTCTCCCTCAGCTCCCGCCTTCCACAGGAAAGCAACCACTGGACCACTATTGATGATAGTCTCAAGAGCCTTCTGTCTGGTAAGTAGCTCAGCCTGTCTTTTCTCGGCCTCCTCCAGTGCCATCTCACTTCTCTTATGTTCGGTGATATCAAGGATGATACCCTGGTAATGGGTCACTTTACCGGCATCGTTACGCTGGATAAAGGTCCTCTCCTCGACCCAGTGCACATTTCCACTCCTTGTGATGATACGATACTGCTGAGAGAAATCGTCATATCCACTATCGCATCGCCTGGCAAGTTCCTTTTTGACCATTTCCAGATCATCCGGATGCACAAGATCACCATAGACAATGCGTCCCAGCACAAAATCCTCTGCCGTGTACCCAAGCCTTTCCACATTCTCGGATGCATAGTCAGCAGGCCAAAACTCCTCTGCTCTCCATAAAAAGACCATCACAGGACTGTTGTTTATGATCGTATTTAGATACATCTCTCTTTTGTGTGCCTCATGAAGAGCTATTTCATTGTTCTTCTGATCCGTGATATCAAAGATAGTACCCTGGTAATGAGTAACTTCGTCCTTCTCGTTACGCTGGATATAGGTCCGTTCATTGACCCAGCGAACATCTTTCGACCCCAACACTATCCTGTACTCCTGGTCAAAATAATCACTGCCTTCCCTACGACGCTTGTTAAGCTCGTTCTGGACCTGTCCCAGATCATCCGGATACACAATATCCGCATAGGAAAGCCTTCCTGAGGTAAAATCTTCAACACTGTATCCAAGCAGGATCACATTCTCGGACACGAACTCAACAGGCCATTGTTCATTCTCCGTACCTTCTGCCTTCCATTGGAAAACGATCACCGGACTATTGTTGATCACTGTCTCCAGTATTTGCTGTCGCTCCAATGCAGTATCCAGCATCTTTCCGGTCGTGCTGGCACAACCTTCTTTCTTTGATTCATTTGGATCCATTATTACTGCCCCCTGTTACAATTACGTTCCTGATCCCGTATCGACCTATATCTGCTATATATGTTTCTAGCCTTACATAAGTACTTGTCGAAATGCTTATACATTTTGGGTAGATGCCTGTTTTCGTCCAATGGCCATCTTCAGCAATACAGGAGAGACTAACAGGGAAACAGCCACCATCAGAACTATCGCAGAGAACAGTTCGTCTGTTACGATACCCATCTCTCTGCCTATGGATATGACCACAAGTTCAACGCCCGCCCGTGCCATCAGACCGGTACCAAATATCAGACTGTCATTATTGTCGAAACCGATCATTCTGGCGCCAGCGAACCCACCTAACAGTTTACCCAGCAGCGCCATCATGACCACCAGTACTGTGAACAGACCGATCGAATAGAAGGTTGCCGGATCGATGGAGAGCCCGATGTATGCAAAGAATATGGGAACAAATATACCGTAGGCTACCCCAGATACCTTACTCTGGACATTCTCGATCTTAGCAAGAGGTATATCTGATAGAAGCACCCCTCCAATGAATGCACCGATCACTGCATGTAAGCCCATTACCTCTGCAAAATAGGCCGAGAAAAGAGCTACGATCACCACGAATGCAAAAATGGATTCCTTAACATGCATTCGATGTATGTAGGTGAACAAACGGGAAAACACATAACGCCCCAGTATTGCCATCACAACTATGAAGAACATCAATTTACCCGCGATCACCAGTATCTGCATCATTGATGGAATTTGATCATACTGGGCCATAGTCACGACCACCGAGAGCAGAAAGATACCGATGATATCATCGAATATCGCAGTCGTCAGCATCATCGTGCCGGGTTTGCTGGACAAATAATCCATATCGACCAGTGTCTTGACAACCACACCTATGCTCGTCGGACTGAAGGCAACACCCATGAACATACTCGTCAGGAAACCCAGATCAAAATACCATCCCAGCAAGAAGCCGGAGGCAAAGGCTACCAGGATCTGGAACAATGTTGCAACCATTGCCTTTTTTGAGGATGCCTTAAGATCACGAAGATGGACTTCCCCGTATCCGGCAGTGAACAGCAGGAAGATAGCACCCAGCTCAGCGAGGAACGAAAGAACCTCCGTGTTATCTTGTATAAGGAAAAATCCCAGGACAAGACCAGTGAGTACCTCTCCCAGAACTGCGGGATACCCCAAACGCTCAACAAATTCACCAAGGACCTTTGCCAGAAGTAGTACCAGCAGGACCTGGAACAGAACCTCCATTAATCAATGCTCCTGATCCGGTATATCTCCTTTATGATATCGTGTTTGGAGATCATACCAACCAATTTTGTATCATCCACGACGCAGAACCGATCGATCCTGTGTTTGACCATGAGCTCAGCTGCATTGCACAGACCCATATCAGACGATATCGTCACCGGATGAGGGATCATTACTCCTCTGGCATCCTCCCCAATAGACCGCACAGCCATCAGGTGAGTATGGTGGACACGCGGCATCCTGCTCACCAGCAGTATCTGCAGGATGATGTTCTGATCGATGATACCCAGCAGCTCGTTGTCAGCACTTACCACTGGATAGGTGTGGTGGTGATATTGATCGAATATCTCAAGGATCCTTTCCATCGGATCGCTCTCTACAAGCGTGATCAAATCTGTTGACATGATCGTGCTGATACAAACTGTCAAACAGTCTTCCTGAAGTGATGCCTGATCTTTGGAACCATTTTTTTCTGCCTGAACCTGATACCCTGAACCTGAGATACTAGCCATACAATACACCCATATCAGGAAAAGATGCCATCATACAAATAAACTATCCACCATCCCCATCGGAGCATCAATCATGGTTGACTATGGACACATTGATCGCTATTCCACTTCGTTGAGCATACTCGTCGATACGTTTCATCGAATGTGAGATCATACCTCCACTTGTAAGGATCAGACAACGTTTTCCGCAGAGGGCCATGAGCAGTGTCCTGTCAATGACCCCGGAGGATATCTGGATCGGGATATGATACTCTTCTGCGAGCATCTTACTCTGTTTGCCCATCGCCCCGATCATTGCGATCTCCTCCGTTTCCATGATACGCTGGAACCCATCAGGATCATACTGTTCTATATCATAGATAGCAATACCACCGGCTTTGATACCGTGACGGACCACCTCAACGACAGCCCTTCCGTCAGAATGCATGTGCAACACCCGTGCATTGACCGCCTCATAGGGAGATTGGAGGGCATACTCACCATGCAGGACGCCCAGGTTCAGAACATCCCCCTCCAGGGTCTCTGTAGGTACCTCCACCCACATCAGTTCAGGCGGTTTCAGGGTATCTACCAGCTCTGGAACGCTCGTAGGATGCTGGTTGGGCTTTGCAAGACCTCGTCGTTCGATCTCATGGTAGATATCAAGAGTGATGGGTGACTTCAGATGTGCTTCCCGTATCAGTTCAGGGTCATTGAATACCTTATCTGGTGTACCCTCACCGATCACCTTTCCTTTGGCCATGAAATAAAGATGATCCGCCCAGTTGTGCGCAAGGTCCACATCATGAGTGGAAATGATCAGCGTAGTCCCACTATCATTGAGCGCATTCAATACATCCAGCAGCTCGTCCGCACCCACCGGATCAAGGTTAGCAAGAGGTTCATCCAGTATAATTACCTGCGGCTGCATTGAAACAATACCCGCTATAGCCACCCGTTTCTTCTGACCTCCACTCAAATGATGCGGAGGTTTGTCCTTCAGGTCTGTCAGCCCGAAATATTCCAGGGTCTCGGTCACCTTTTCCCTGACCTTTTCCTTGCTGTATCCAAGATTGGTGGGACCGAACGCAACATCCTGGTAGACCGTAGGCGCGAATATCTGATCATCCGAGTTCTGGAACACGATACCCACATTCTTGCGAATATCACGCAAGGACTTACGATCATACCCCAATTGTTTGCCGTTGAACAGGATACGTCCATCTTTGGGTTTTATTGTCCCGTTGAGCAACATGAAAAGTGTGGACTTACCTGAGCCATTACGTCCTACAAAAGCTGTCTTCTTACCTCTCATGATCTCTATATCCATACCTCTGATCGCTGTTGTCCCATCAGGATATGAATATTTTAGATCTTTCGTTTCAAGGATTGCCATAATCATACCTCATACAAACACAAAATCGCGTGTGGAGTACCACACTAACGTTATCGCAGCAACATACAGACATGTCAACATCATCTCATTGATCCTGATGGGTCTTCGTTCCTCAAAAAAGACAAGTTTTCCATCATAACATCGTGAACTCATGGACACGAAGATCTTTTCTCCCTGTTCCCAGGATCTCAGGAAAAGAGTGGTACAAAGCATCGCAAGAGATCGAAGAGATGTCCACCAGTCCCGATAACCCAGACGAACGTTCTGTGCGTATCTGATACTCCATGCAACCTCCAGGAACACAAAGATGTACCGGTACATCATCATCGAGATCTCAATGAAGGAATCGGGTAGCTTCATCGTCTTGAGCACAGAGAAGAGTTCAACCATTGGGGTGGTAAGAGCCAGAAAGAACAGACACGTCATCCCGCTCAGAGTCCTTGCCAGTACCAACAGCGCCATATTCAGTCCACCGGTATTAATGGAAAATCGATAGCCAAGAATGTCAAACCCGAACAGCTCACCACCAGTTCCAAAAAAGAAGGCAATGACGACCACACTGAGCAGCACGAATACCGCCGGAGCTGAGAGAAGCTTCAGATAGAAACGGACCGGAATAGCTCCAAATAACACCGTTGCAAGGAACATGGATAACGCTATGAGAATGGGGGTGATAGGAGAAGTGGAGGATACACCCATCAACAACCCAAAGGTCACGATCCCGATCTTGAGATAATTGTTGCGGTATCTCAGAGGGCTCAGAAGGGCATAGTC
This sequence comes from Methanosarcinaceae archaeon, assembly GCA_021106765.1. Classification (GTDB taxonomy): domain Archaea; phylum Halobacteriota; class Methanosarcinia; order Methanosarcinales; family Methanosarcinaceae; genus JAIOTO01. The sequence goes on along the minus strand of JAIOTO010000006.1, from coordinate 12,941 downwards.
ATCAAGAATGTTCGTTATACAGATCGCCTGCCTATCCATTCGTTTTTCAGTATAATAAAATGTAATGTATCAAAAATATGAAAATAGAAAAGGATCAGCTAGCCTGACCCTTCCCCCTGTAGTAGCCAAAGAAATAACCTATGACTATAGCTCCAATAGCTGCCTGCAGTGCAAATAGCAGACTCTCGGTCTCACCGCCGGGTGGCTCGAACTTGAGATTTGAGAACCATGTATCTTCTGCCCAGGGTTCGTATGTTCCACCAGTCAGGTCGGCTATAACATCCTCAGCCTGCCCGTCTGCACCACCGAACTCCGAATCCGGATGTGCAGCCATTCCATAGAAAAATGATGCTACGAACAGTACGGCAATGACTCCAAAGATGAGCTCTCCTTTCATGACATTGTCCCCTTGAGTTTTCTGAGTGTTGAGTCTTTGATCACTTTAAGCTCTACAAGAGCATCGCTCTTGACCTGGACCACATATTTGAAGATCAGGGCAGTCAGAGCCCCTTCCATGATCGCGAGTGGGACCTGGGTAGTAGCAAAGACCAAAGCAAATGCCTTGAAAGATGCCATTACCCCTCCTACTTCTGCAGGGAACGCCAGAGCCAGCTCAAAGGATGTCACTACATACGTTACCCAGTTTGCCAGTGTAGCTGCCAAGAATACGACAACATAGAAATTTATATTTGCCTTCATACCGGCCTTATAGATAACATAAGCGACCACCGGACCTGCTATTGCCATTGAGAACACATTCGCACCCAGAGTGGTAAGACCACCATGAGCCAGGAACAGTGCCTGGTATAGCAGGACAATGGTCCCGAGAACCGCAGTTATGGCAGGACCGAACAGGATAGCTGCCATTCCCGTACCAGTGGGGTGGGATGAACTACCTGTAACCGAGGGCATCTTAAGAGATGATAGGACAAATATGAACGCTCCGGCCAAAGCGAGCAGGGGCACAAGCTCTCGGTGTTCTTTTACGATATTGTTCAATTTATACATACCATACATGATCACCGGGATCGATATAGCAAACCATATCTGCCACCATGGGCCAGGCAGAAATCCTTCAAATATATGCATTATTATTACACTCCATTCTATTAATAAGTATATAGTATAATCAAGTTAACTTGATTTTAGGATAGTAAGATATTTTAATATAAAAATGTGTGGCTTCCAGATGTTACCCATATGGCTCACTATATATGTAGAACACCAATACATTATTTCGATGCGATCAACATATCCTGGATGCTATCACAACCCATTCTGATGTTATTCAGTTACAAACACAAAAAAACTTGTCCTCACCGAACGATCATGAGGCAATGTAGTATAGAGCCTGCTACGGGTGGCTCGGACACCGTGCCTCCTGCGATACGCTCATCCGGATATCCGGACCTCTCGCATACATATATACGGGCATCGATCTCCAGTTCACGGAGTACGGTCACGATCTCGGGCACTCCGAAGGATGTGGCCGGCAGCATGAATATGTTCTTCCCGAGCTCCAGTTCCTGGACCAGCAACTTACGTGCCGGTGTTGGGTCCCTCCCATGCGCCGTGATCGCAGTAAGGTTCGTCATGCTCACGCCCAGACGTGAGCACGCCACCTGCAGGGATGAGATGCCAGGAATTATCATATCGTCTTTGCCGGCGAACTTGCCCAGTCCTGAGAACATGGGGTCCCCTGTGGAAAGCACAACTGCGTCACGGGGCAGCAGGTGCAGTTCTCTATAGTTCTCGATCTCATGCACAGATCCATCGATGTATGGCTCTGCCAATTCTATGGACCGTCCTGAACCATAGACCACTGATGCATTGCGTATCGCCTCGATCGCCTCCTGGGTCATCATGTTCGGACCGACCCCCACGCCTGCTATTATCATTCGCTTGCCCCACTGTCCATCAGCACGGTACCGTCCCTATCAACTATCACGATCCTGGCTCCGTTGCCTTTTGCAACCACATCCTGGAATGCACATTTAATACGCGTGTTCCCCGGATCCTGTTCGAGCATTTCCACCACTGTGGCAAATCCGCTATCCTTTAGCATATCAGGATCACCCCATTTCAGTATAAGTCCAGGCAATCCACAGATGACAACATCGCCTGATGCAGCTTCCAGTGCCTCAGATATGCGGCTTCCGGCCAGCACCACCGTATAGTCCGGGAACAATATGGTGGAATAACGTATGCCGATACGACCTGTGGTCAGGACGACCTTTGAAGAATGGCGTATCAGGTCACCCTTCATCTCACCCAGATGATCGTTCCAGGGCTCCACAAATCCAGTGGTCCCCAGCACGGATATACCATCAACAACACCGATACGATCATTGAGCGTCTTCTTCGCGATCTCCTCCCCTCGTGGAAGGGATATCTCCACATTTACTCCGGTAAGACCCAGTTCCTCGACTGCCTCAGCCACAGCGTCCCTGATCTGTTGCATTGGCCTGGGATTTATTGCAGGAAACCCTGTCTTCGCCTGCAGACCTCCGCGAGTCACGATCCCAATACCCTCACCTGCCGTGATGTTGATTCTGTCGGATTCAGTGGCATATGCCTCGAATTCGAGTCCCCGGGTAATATCGGATTCATGATCGTTCTGGAGCTTGACGGCCACAGCGTACCCCTCTGTAGTTGTAACATCCATGTGTGCCCGCAGACCCACCGGCGTCGGTACCGATACCCTATGGATGGCCTTCTTCAGGGAAAGGACGGCTGCTTTAGCAGCCGCTGCAGCTGTTGTACCGGTGGTATACCCTCGCCTCAAAACCGAACCATCGCTCAGGATCACTATCATACCGGTCCTGATACCTTCTTCAAGCTCATCACGCGGCATACTTGAGAGACATATCCATTCATCCGGGATCTTTGATCTGTTCACGGGATCTATCATTGGTATTTTATTCCACATTAGTTAGTTATAAAAGTAGCGATGATCTCAGCCTGTCCTCTTGAAAAGCTTGTCCAGCTCACCCCTGGTGAACGAGATCATGGTGGGACGCCCATGCGGACAGGTATATGGGTTCTCAGTACGATCGAGCTGTTGGATCAGGTCCTCCATCTGTTCACGACTACACATAGCACCTGCCTTGATCGCACTCCGGCAGGCCATGCTCTTACACAGGTGATCATGGATACCGGTATTATCACTTATACGGCCAGTGGCCAATATATCCGATATGATGTCATGGACAATATCAGGACTCTCGATCCTGCCCAGAACATCCGGTACAGTTGTCACAACATAGGTATTGGACCCAAACTCCGAAAGAGCGAAACCCAGCTCCTCGAGATAGGGAATGTATTCTTCCATCAGCATGGTCTCCTTTGCGCTGAACTCCAGTGTCACGGGGGTGATCAGCTCCTGCCACCCGGAACTTACCCTCTGGCACACCTGCTCATACATGACCCGCTCATGTGCGGCATGCTGGTCAATGAGCAAAAAACCATCTGCAACTTCGGCAACAATGTAGAGCTCATTGATCTGCCCCACGATCCTTGCCTCACTCAGCCCGGTGGGAACCCTGTCGGACACGGATGCTCCCTGACCACTACGTTGCGATCGTTTAAGCCTTCGCTCGGTATCTCTGGCAGGTGCATGATAAGCATCTCCGGTCTCCCTGACAACAGGAACCGGGAGCTCCGTCGCGGATGTTACATCCATGGATGCCTGGAACGAAGACTGCTCTGGAACCTGCGCTGCAGGTACCAGTTCCTCGGTCATGAGCGCACTTTCCACAGCACGAGTGATGGAATCCAGGATATCATGCTCATGGCTGAGTCGCACCTCCCTTTTGGCGGGATGGACATTCACATCTACCTGTACAGGATCAATATCGATGTCCATCACCACCACAGGGTACCGACCCTTAGGGATGAGGGTATAGTATCCCAGTCTCACCGCATTGCTGATATTCCGGGATGTGATCGGTCTCCCATTTATAAAGATATACTGAAGGTCGCTGCCACCCCGTGTCAATTCCGGTCTCGATATATATCCGGAAATGGACACCAGTTGCGACCCTCCCCGGACCTGGACCATGAGTCGTGCTACATCCTTCCCGAGCAGATGCACCATTGTGTCGAATAATTTCCCTGATGCGGGGGATCGGATGATGATCTTCCCATCACTGATAAGGGTAAAGGACACATCCGGGTTACCCAGGCAGTGGCGTGTCACCACATCCGTAATATGAGCCATTTCCGTGCGCTTGCTCTTGAGATACTTTTTCCGTGCAGGAGTGTTGTAGAACAAATCCCGTACATACACACCCGTCCCCACCGGTGCACCTATATCGGAGATGTCCGAGACCACACCGCTGCGAACCATCGCCCTGACTCCGGCCACCGAATCCTTCAAACGGCTTATGAGTTCCACCTTTGCTACCGCAGCGATAGATGAGAGGGCCTCCCCCCGAAACCCAAGGGATATCACTGTTTCGAGATCAGATGCATCCTTGATCTTGCTGGTCGAATGCCTCATAAAAGCAACCTTAACATTATCCCTGCTCATACCCGAGCCATTATCGATCACAGCCACCAGTTCCAAACCAGACCCCCCTATTTCCACTCGAATATCCGTGGCTCCGGAGTCCAGGCAATTGTCTATGAGTTCCTTTACCACCGAAGCCGGGCGCTCGATCACCTCTCCTGCTGCTATTTTATTGATGGTTGCTTCACTGAGCATATGTATACATCTATGCTCCATATCTGACATTATTTACCATCTCCGGAACTATTGGCCTTCTTCTGCAACTCATACAAACGGTTCAGGGCACCCAGTGGAGTTAACTGGTTTATGTCCAGACCTTTTAGCTCCTCAACCACAGGGTCCGGCTGTCCGGATGCATAGGAACTGCCTGGATCGAACAGCACCATCTGGGCATATCGGGCATCGCTCTTTCGGCGGGCTTCAACCCCACTCTCCTTGCTTATGATACTCTCGTTCTCGATATCATCAAGGATCTCCTCCGCCCGCCGGGTCACCTGACGGGGTACTCCTGCCAACCGTGCTACATGGATACCATAGCTCCTGTCCGTGGCACCGGGCACGATCTTACGCAGGAAGACAAGATCATCGCCCTTCTCTTTTACAGCGATGTGGTAGTTCTTCACCCGTTTCATACCGGATGCGATCTCGGTGAGCTGATGGTAATGGGTGGCGAACATCGCCCGTACACCGACCCTGCCCTTGTTGTGTATATACTCGACCACCGCCTTTGCGATGCTGTAACCATCATATGTGCTGGTACCCCTGCCGATCTCATCGAGCAGGACCAGGCTTTTCGGGGTCGCATTGTTCAGGATGTTGGCCAGTTCCACCATCTCAACCATGAACGTGCTCTGCCCACTTGCCAGATCATCGAAGGCTCCGACCCTGGTGAACACGCGATCTACAATACCGATGGATGCATGGGATGCTGGTACGAACGAACCTGCCTGTGCCATGATGATGGTCAATGCTACCTGGCGCATGTATGTGGACTTGCCCGCCATGTTGGGACCTGTTATCAAAAGGAACTGCTCGTTATCGCAGTCCATCTGTGCATCATTGGGCACAAAGCCTCCCGGAACCGAGTTCTCCACCACAGGATGACGGTTGTCATTGATCATTATACGACAGTCATTGGTGATGCCGGGTCGGACGTAATTGTTGTTCACCGCCACTTCGGCAAGGTCGACAAACACATCAAACTTCCCAACCATTGCTGCCGTTTGCTGGAGAGCATGCGAGTGGGCAGCTACCGTGGTATTGACCTGGGAGAACAACTCGTATTCCAGGGCCGTGATCTTCTCATCAGCAGAAAGGATGATCCCTTCCTTTTCCTTGAGCTCGGGAGTATAGAACCGCTCGGAGTTGGTCAGGGTCTGTTTCCTTATATAATCATCCGGGACCTGGGATATGTTTGCCTTGGTCACCTCGAGGTAGTACCCGAATACCCTGTTGTACCCGACCTTGAGTGACCTGATCCCGGTCCTTGTGCGCTCCTTGTGCTGGAACGACGCGATCCATTCCTTACTGTGTGTGGACATTTCCTTGATCTCGTCCAGCTCCTTGCTGTACCCTGCCCTGATCATCCCTCCGTCCCGCAAACTGACTGGAGGCTCGTCCACGATACCCCGCCCGATCAGGTCCACCAGATCCTTCAATTCGGAAAATCCAGTAAGTTCTACCTTGATATCAGTGAGCAGCTGCGAGTGGGTACCCTCACCCAAACAGTTAATGATCTCAGGGACCACCTCCAAAGATCGTTTCAACGCCACAAGGTCCCGGGCATTTGAATTACCATATACGATCCTGCCGATCAACCGTTCGATGTCGCGGACATAGGACAGATGAGAGCGCACATCAAAGCGCAGTAATGTATCATTGGCCAGTTCCTCCACCGCATCAAGACGGTCATTGATGGACTTCACATCGATCAGCGGTTTGATCAACCATTTCTGGAGAAGTCTTCGTCCCATGGGGGTTCTGGTCTCATCCAGTACCCGTAACAGGGATGTATCGTGTCCCTCATCCCGCACGTTCCTGACGATCTCAAGGTTGCGCAGGGTGATGGAATCCAGTATCATGAAATCGGATTCGGAATATGTGGTCAGGGTCTGCACATGCTCCAGCTGACGCATCTGTGTGCTGAGTGCATACTCAAGGGCTGCTCCTGCCGAGGATATCGCCCAGGGTAAGCTCTCACACCCCATGCCCTCCAGAGTGGAGACACCGAAATGCTGCTGCAGTCGCTCCCTGGCCCCCTTCAACCCAAAGGCATCTTCCTCGAACTCATGGACGATCAGTTTCAACTCCTCCAATCGCTTCACAAGGCCCTGATTGCCGATCAACGACGGCGACAGGATGCACTCTGCAGGTGTCATGCGTGCAGCCTCGCTGGCAATACTGTCAAAGGGTGGCGCGTCACGCACCTGTGTTGTCAGGAACTCGCCTGTGGACACATCTAGGAACGAGACACCGAAATCCCCATCCTCACCAGCCACCGCCATGAGATAGTTATTAGCAACATCGGAGAACATTGACGAGTCAATGGCCGTACCTGGCGTAACCACCCTGACCACTCCCCTCTTGACAACTCCCTTTGCCTGTCTGGGATCCTCCAGCTGTTCACAGATGGCCACCTTGTATCCTTTCTTGATAAGACGGGGTAGATAGGTATCAATGGCATGGTACGGAATGCCTGCAAGCGGCATCTTCTCGCCATCCTTATTCTTGCCCCGGGTGGTGAGAGTGATCTCCAGCTCTTGCGCGATCGTTTTTGCGTCCTCTCCAAAGGATTCATAGAAATCACCCATCCTAAAGAAGATCAATGCATCTGGATGGTCCTTCTTGGCATCATAGTACTGCTGCATGGCAGGGGTTGGTTTGTTCATTGTCACTCCGCAGTGGAAATAGGTCTGGGAGGATTATCTATTTATTGGTATTTTTGTGTTTTCATTGCCGGGGATTCAGATCAATATAACAAACTCACATGTCCCGTCTAACAACATCAATTCGATCCTATAAAATGACCAAAAAGTTAATAAGTCGCAGATTCCCATTCATTATTGGGGGTAATGAAATACATTCGCTCAAAAGCGTCTTATAACGAATGTATTGCTAAATTATGCCCGTATGTTTTTCTGAAGGGGGAATCAAAATGAGAACACCGAGCGAATTTAAGATATGTGGTAAAGTTAAAGAACTGGAGACTAAAAAAGGGTATTCAGGTCTAATAGTAGAAGCATTGGATAAGGATTTCCGATATGACGATCGATTGGGATCGGTTGTCACTGACAAAGACGGAAATTTCGAAATCCAGTATGATAAGAGCGATTTTAAGGATGCCTATATGGATAAACAGCCAGATATCTATCTTCGGGTTAAAACTCTGGATGGAGAGATAATTCACACCACAGAGGACAAGATCAGATATAAAGCTGATAAGACGGAAATTTTTAATGTTGATATCCCGCAGCACCTGGAAAAATACACGAAAGGGGCTGACTATAAGATAGACGGGAAAGTAGATCCGAAGTTGCTCAAAGAGCTTCCTGAAGGCCTGGCACTGAGAGCGTATGCAGTGAGGGATAGAAGGGTGCTGGGGTCGTCGCCAATTGAGGATGACGGCAGTTTCAATATCAAATACAAATACGGGATATATGAAAAGAATGACAAAAGACTTGCCATAGGACCTTCTCTGGTCATTGGACCGAACCTGCCTGAAGATGAGATCCTGAAGGAAAAATTCCCCTTCGCATTCATGCCACCTGAAAAATTCAAGGAAACAAAGGGCGAGTGGTTCGGGACTGTTCCGGCAAAAACAACTAAAGAGATGCTCAGTCCTTCGGTATTAGAGCGGTTCATTCAACCCTGGTGGAAGATCTACTGTCATGAGTGGCGGCCGTGCCTGGAGATACTTAGCTGTTCATCCATAAGCGGTGGACTCTGCTACAACCAGCATCCTCTGCCAGATGTGCGTGTACGCATCTATGAGGTACGCTGGCCTATGCTCATCAGGTTCGGAACTAAGGCAAAGAAATATACAACTCTCGTAGCGGAAGGAGATACAGATGAGTTCGGATATTTCAGGACTCATAAAACGATATGCAAAAAACCCACGATGGTTCCTTTCTTTACGACATTGGGTTACATCGTAGAGGTTGGTCAGGTCATCGACGGCATGTTCCATTCGATCTACAGGGATCCGGATGACCAGCTTCGTGACCTGAAGAACGATCTCTGTGAGGAGGTACACATTGAAGAGAGCGAGATCATAGAGCCAGAAGGTGCTGAAGGACTGTTGACCGGCGATACCTTCAAGCTCACCAGGATCGGTAACATTCCAGTAGGCTATATCAATCAGGATCCCACCAGCTCGTTCCATGGTTATGCCAACTCCTCCTTGGCGACGGACAGCGCGACCCTGAAGGTTGTGGATTCGGCGTTCTACAGGGGCATAAAGATATACGCCAACATCGGTGCCGGGATCGTGAACACGGTTAAGTTCTATCGTATCAAATGCTCGTATGAGGTGGAGGGCATCCTTGTCGAGAACTATGTCCAGGTCCCGTTCTACAATCTCCGCGAATCCACACCTGCGGAAAAACCCATTTCAGGTCCTTATAAGACAGAATACATGGGACCAACGGATAGTACCTATGCCTATCCCAACCCCTATGAAATGGCAGTGGATAAACAGTGGGTCTATAAAGGCCTGATCATGAAGCTGGATACAAGGACCCTGCCTCTACCCTATGGGAAATTCACCTTTGCCGTAGAGGTGCTTGATGCTGCCAAGAACCCCGTGACCGTCGATGATCCGGATGACCTGGCCTGTACCATACTGGTGGATAACACACCCCCAACAGGAGCTATCGCGGATATCATAGGTCCTTCTGGTAGCGCGGCGGCATGTGGTTTCCTCAAGCTTCCTGATTTCGGTACCTACACCGCCTGTGATGGAAATACGAGGAAACAGGTCAATGGGAGGATCACTGTTCCATTCAGTGCACAGGACGAGCATGATAACATCTACAAGCTGACCCTCGGGGCTCATTTCGGGGATGTGTGCGATGCTCCTGTAACACTGGTCGGCCCAGGTCAACCCCCCGAGATCTCGATGACCCCGGGAGCCACAGGTTGCGGGGGTACGTCGGAATATCGCATATACAGTGATGTTCCTGCTGTCCAGCATCCGAACTGGGATGGTGACGAGGATTACTGCGCAAGCAAGGATAAGGTATGGGATGAATGTGCCTACCAGTTCAGGTTGACGATCCACAAACGGTTGACCAATGGGGAGATCAAATATCCATGGTGGAACTTCACAAAACACATAACCATCACCCATCTCTGAAGGTTGGAGGGGAACAGGGTGGAGATTTCATAATACGTCAGGGAATCGTCGCATGATGTGAGGCGACCGGATAGGCCTTGCCAACATAGCCTCTGGCACAAAGGACAGAGGTGTTATGGCGGGCAACGGTTGTCCTCTGTCCTGTGCCTCAAACCTTACTCTTGACTCACGTTTTCCATGGTGATCAGGTTGCCATCTATTTTCCAGCTTCTGTCCTCAAATACAAAACTAACATTATGAGGTACAGTTATGGTATCTCCCTGCACATTCCAGTCAATTTCTATTTTCATGACCGCTGTATTCCCGGACACAGAGGTATCACCAGAACTATGACTAAACCCCCCCATCCTGATGTTATTGGATCGGTATTCATCCATGATATCCTCAACTTCATCCAGTGATGTTCTTTCTTTCAGTTCAGCGGAAAGCAAACTACAAAGGTATTCGCCTTTACGACCATTAAAACAAGACATATAATCACTTAATGTATCACTTGGAACCGGAGTGGTTTTTCCCTCCTCCAGTTTTGTTTCGGCACCGTTTTTGGTCGATCTTAGACCCATATTATCAGGATATGTTTTTAGTCCGTTATTAAATACCGCTATAGCCTCCTCATATTTGTAGAGTTCCATAAGGGCGTACCCTTTGTTTATCCATATAATCCATGATTCATCACCATCCGGATATGCATCCAGTGCCTTATCATAGCATTCGATTGCCTGTTCATGCAGCCCAAAATCGTTCGACAACAGGAACCCCTTTGCAAGATATGCCATAGACACGGTCTTGTTATCCGAATCCATCGCAAGTAGCTTGTCATAGCATTCCAGTGCTTCATCATATCTGCCAGCAGCCTCAAGTAGTGTTCCCTTGAACATCCACGCAGTGACATTATCGGGATTCTCCTTCAGTTCTTTACCAACACATGCCACTGCCTTATCATAGCATTCGATTGCTTCATTTTCTTTATTAAAATAAAGAGATAACACAATTCCTTTTGAAAACCACAGGGTAGCATTCTCAGGATCATCTTCCAGTTTGTTATCATGGCACTCCACCGCTTTGTTATAGCATTCCACAGCATCATCATGATTGCCAGTAAATTCAAGGATATCTCCTTTTCTGATCCATACTGTGCCATTTTCGGGATCAATTTCAAGGATATCGGTATAACAATCTAATGATTCATTGTACCTGCCACTCAAAAAATGCTCATGTCCCTCTTCGAGCAACTCCGAAATAGTACTGCCATGATGATCGTCCTTTGCATCCTGATCGATACATCCCGCACAAAGCATCATTGACAGTGTAATAACTAAGCAACATATCGTTGTTTTTAGAGATCTGTGATATCGTTTCATGGTGTCGTGTCACCTGCATGTGGTAAAATGCTAACTTCTTCATCCTGTATTATTTTCTTCTAGAGGATTATTGTTTTCATCTTTCATTTTTTGACGTTAGTAGGGAAAGTTCTAATATAAACTTATCTATTTTGATAACACACCTTATTGAAGATGGTAAAATTAAAACTTGGAGCGTAGTGCTAAGAGAACAACACGAAGAACATGATTACAAATTGGCTCTGTAGAACCTGACCTCCCATTCAATTAGGCACATGCACTCCAAAACAATAGACACTGAAATATTAGAGACAGTTCCTAGACGAAAAGGGCTCCTCTGTTATCAAAGTGGGAGATGATACTATGGGATCTAGTTCATGATCGTGACCGCGTGAAAAATTGGAGATCACTGAAATTATTGTGGTTTTAATCACCAAACTGAAAAGAGACATTATGAAGTAATAAGCTTGACAGAAAAATAACATGAGAGGTATCGAAAATCTCCGACACCTCCCTCACCATTGAGCCTCCATTCACGTCACAGTGACGTTCATACCTCCCACCTCAGCTTTGATTTCCGGGTTGTAGTATGAGTACGCGCTGCTTTCCTGTACAAGTGCCTTGACCGGGAACATGGCTCTCATCTGCATCTGGAAGTTGATCTCTTCGCCCACCATAAGCTCATCGATGTAGAGCACCACCTTGCGCCCTGCGATCTCGTGGCGGGTAATGATCCCGTCATCCTTGAGAGCGTCAAGACTCGACGTGACCGGCATGAAACCGGTGGGTACGGCAATATCCACGATCATCATGCCACTGGACTGAACAATACCCTCGATGCCCTGCATGCCGTTGTACTTAACACGGACATCCACGGTCACGATATCGTTAACCTCCACATCGGTCGAATCGTACTGCACATTCATCTCGATCTCATCGTGCTCGACGATCTCAGGCAGTATCACATTGTACCTCCGCAGCAGCTGATAGTTCACTTCGCCCGAGCCGTCCATACTAAGTTCCACATTACTCACATTCTCCGGCATCTCGATGATGTGCACCACATCGTAGTTTGCAGTATCGATATTGATTGTTGTGATCTCTACGCCATCCCCCTGAACGGATACAGTGGCATCGATGTCACGACCCGCATAAGATGCGGCTGTCATCAGGGCCCGGAAGGCCATCACAGTATCCTGTGTACTCGAGAAACCACCATTGGCATTGCGCTGGGCAGCGATCCATTTCAACGTCGAGCTGGCCGTTGGATTGTCAGCCTCGATGAGTGCCAGGGTGGCATAGGCCGTGGTCTCCACGTTCTTGCTGCTGGGAGGCAGATAACCATACCTGCTATCCACAGGCACAGGAACAATGTCGTATCGCCAATAAGTACCATCATCATCCTCTTTTGCCAGAGTAAGAAGCTGGTTCAGAGCCTCGTCTGCCAAGGGACTGCCTAATTTCTGCAGGACCAGGGTCACGATGGCCAGGGCATATGGGTCATCCTGCTCATCCAGATGATCCTCCAGATACTGCCGGGCATTCGCCATTGCTGCCGGACTGGCCTGGCCGTACTCCTCCAGGGCCAGGATGGTATAGGCGGTCAGCGCATAGGTACCACTCAAACCACCCATCATATCCTGATGGATAACAAAGCCCACCGACTCCCAGGAACCATTGGCCTGCTGGTGAGACTCGATCCAATCAGCGGCTTCCAAAAGGATGGTCTCATCAATGG
>JAIOTO010000043.1 GCA_021106765.1 Methanosarcinaceae archaeon | reverse complement strand
CTTTGGGACTCCCCCCACGATCGCGAGGTTGATCACACCGAACGTGGTCTGCATCTGGGTATGCTTGTAGAGCTGGTTGAGTGTGACATTAGGATTTGCCATACGTTTCAGTTCTATGACCATACGGATACCATCACGGTCGGATTCATCCCTCAGATCCGAGATCCCCATGATCTTCTTATCGCGTACAAGACCCGCGATGGTCTCGACCAGTCTGGCTTTGTTGACCTGGTAGGGCAGTTCGGTGACCACGATCCTGTATTTATCCGTCTTCATTTCCTGGATCTCAGCCACAGCCCTCTGACGTATCGGTCCCCGTCCGATCTCGTATGCAGACTTGATACCCTGTGTACCCATAATGGTGGCACCAGTGGGGAAATCCGGGCCTTTGATCACTTTTTGAATGTCCAATATAGAGGTTTCCGGATCATCGATCAGCATCATCGTGGCATCGATAACCTCTCCCAGATTATGGGGTGCCATGTTGGTAGCCATTCCCACAGCGATCCCTGTGGAACCATTGATCAGAAGGTTTGGAAGTTTTGCAGGCAGAACCTCCGGTTCTTCAAGTGAACCATCATAATTAGGCCTGAAGGAGACGGTCTGCTTATCGATATCATTAAGCAGTTCATTTGATATCTTGTCCATTCGGGTCTCTGTATATCGCATAGCTGCAGCGGAATCTCCATCGATGGACCCAAAGTTACCCTGTCCATCTATCAGGGGATACCTGAGGGAGAATTCCTGCACCATTCTTACAAGGGAATCATACACCGCTGTATCACCATGTGGGTGGTACTTACCGAGTACATCTCCCACCACACGGGCGGATTTCTTGTATGCCTTATCATAAGTAATGCCAGCTTCCTTCATAGCGTAGAGGATACGTCGATGGACTGGTTTGAGCCCATCACGGGCATCAGGAAGGGCACGTCCTATGATCACACTCATCGCATAATCGATATATGATTTCTTCATCTCATCCTGGATCAATACAGGAATGATTCTCTCACCCGTATCTGTAGGTTGGACGTCCATCGTATCTTCTGAATTGTTTGTCATGTCCTTTTTATTATTCTCATCTGCCATCCATTTCACCTCACACGTCCAGGTTCATGACATCTTTTGCATGGGTCTGAATAAACTTCCGGCGTGGTTCCACATCATCTCCCATGAGCACCGTGAACATCTCTTCAGCAGCCACGGCATCTTCCATGGTCACCTGCAGAATGGTGCGACTATCCGGGTTCATAGTGGTCTCCCACAGCTGGTCCGGATTCATTTCTCCAAGACCTTTGTATCGCTGTATAGATACTCCTTTCTCACCGATCTCGTTCAGTTTGATCTTCAGTTCACGATCTGAATAAGTATAGTATTGCTTCTTTCCCTTCTTGATCAGGTAAAGAGGTGGCTGGGCGATATACACATACCCTGCATCGATCAATGGGTTCATGTAACGGAAGAAGAATGTCAGTATCAGGGTTCGTATGTGCGCTCCATCCACATCCGCATCGGTCATAATTATGACCTTATGGTACCGTGCTTTTTCAATATTATAATCATCTCCGATGCCGGTACCAATTGCAGTTATCAGAGAGAGTACTTCCTTATTGTTCAATATCTTGGAAAGACGTGCTTTTTCCACATTTATGATCTTGCCTCTAAATGGCAGGATCGCCTGGAAACGCCTGTCGCGGCCCATTTTAGCAGACCCGCCGGCAGAATCTCCTTCCACCAGGTAGACCTCACACTGTGACGGGTCCTTTTCGGAACAATCCGCAAGTTTGCCAGGAAGGGTGCTCACTTCAAGGGCGCTTTTTCTGCGAGTAAGTTCGCGTGCTTTCTTGGCGGCTTCACGTGCACGTTTAGCATCCAGTGCTTTTTGGAGGATCGTAGTTGCGATCTTCGGGTTTTCTTCTAAAAATTCAGAAAGTCCATCTGTTACCAGAGAATCCACAATACCCTTGAGTTCACTGTTACCGAGTTTCGTCTTCGTCTGACCTTCAAACTGGGGTTCGGCCAGTTTCACGCTGATGATGGCTGTCAGCCCTTCACGGATATCGTCACCGGAAAGTCTGACATCCCCCTTCCCGATATTATTTTTCCTGACATAGTCATTGGCCACCCGTGTAAGAGCCGTCTTGAATCCCACAAGATGGGTGCCGCCTTCATGGGTGTTGATGTTGTTCGCAAACGAGTACACATATTCGCCATAACTATCAGTATACTGGATTGCGATCTCGACCATTGTACCATCTTTCTCCCGGTTGAAGTAGATGGGTATCTGATGAAGTGCATTACGATTCGTGTTGAGATATTCCACGAAGGATACGATACCTCCTTCATATTCGAATACATCTTTCTGTTCCTCGCCAGTCCTGGCATCGGTAATGCTGATGCGGATGCCTGTGTTCAAAAATGCTAATTCCCGCAGCCGACTGATCAGTGTATCGTACTTGAATTCAGTGGTCTCGAAAATGTCGTTATCAGGTTTGAAGGTGCATTTTGTCCCGGTCCCTTCTGCCTTTCCGATCTCGAGGACATCATCAGTGGGTACTCCTCGTTCATAACGCTGATAATACGTTTTACCATTACGTTGGATCTCAATTTCCGTCCATTCGGACAGTCCGTTCACTACAGAAACACCAACGCCATGCAGACCCCCGGATACCTTGTAATTGCTCTTATCAAATTTACCGCCAGCATGCAGTATCGTCATTACGACCTCAAGCGCGGACTTTTTATATTTGGGATGTGGCTCGACGGGGATCCCCCGTCCATTGTCCTTTACGGTCACCGAGCCATCATCATTGATGGATACGTCGATGAAGTCACAATACCCTGCCAGGGCTTCATCTATGCTGTTGTCGACTACCTCGTACACCAGGTGATGCAGCCCTCTCCCATCGACACTTCCAATGTACATGCTCGGACGTTTACGTACAGCTTCAAGCCCCTCGAGGACCTGGATGTGTGTTGCATCATATTCTTCTCTGTCACTCATCGTGATCTTTCTCCGCGGGATATAATGTGAACTAATTGATCTGAGAAATACGTATTTGATATCTATATTTCAGGTCAAAAAAGAGATATGTAAAAAGCCTATTATCATATCTCCTGAGTTGGATTTTTTTTATTCTCCGTGATGGTCTACCACTATGCATTCATATATATTAAATGTTTAGTTACATGGGACATGCAAGAGGAAAATTTGTTTGCTGGTCGTAGGGTTCATAATGGTTCTAAAATCCAAATATGTGCACATCTGGTCGCCTATAATTCATCATATTATTACGTCAGTTCGGAACTGATGGTTAGTTCTTAATAGTTAGATATATTTAGAAGGATGTATCAATTAGGCTAAAATCATCCCTTGCTGGGAAATTGCTTACAATAATTTATATTGAACCAGACCATTTTGATCGAAAGGTGAACATATGTCATTAAAGAATCTCAGGACGCATTATACTGTACAGATAGATCCCGATGAAGTGAGTGACCAGAAGGTCACGATATCAGGCTGGGTACATGAAGTAAGAGACCTGGGTGGTATCTGCTTTGTGGTCATTCGTGATCGTGATGGACGAGCACAGGTAACACTCGTTAAGAAGAAGATCGACAGGGAACTGTTCAATTTTGCCAGAAAACTGGTCCGTGAATCGGTGGTCACTGTAACCGGTTCTGTTAAGGGCGAGGGCAAGGCTCCGAATGGTTATGAGATCATACCTGATGAGATATCCGTGCTCAATGAAGCAGAGTCCCCGCTTCCCATGGATACTACTGGTAAGGTGGATGCTGAACTGGACACACGTCTGGATTCCAGGTTCATGGATCTTCGGCGTGAAAAGACCCATGCAATATTCAGGATACGCCATGTGATCCTGCAGGCGATAAGGACTTATTTCACAGCAGAAGGTTTCATCGAGACCACCAGTCCGAAGGTAGTGGCTACAGCTACCGAAGGTGGAACTTCGTTGTTTCCAATCACGTATTTTGACAGGGAGGCATTCCTGAACCAGAGCCCGCAGTTGTTCAAGCAGATCATGATGTCTGGTGGATTGGATCGTGTGTTCGAGATCGGTCCGATCTTTAGGGCAGAGGAGCATGATACCCGTCGCCATCTGAATGAGGCGACGTCCATTGATATGGAGGCGAGTTTCATGGATCACTTTGATGTGATGGAGATCCTCGAGAACATGATCGCTTATGTATATTCCCAGGTGATCGAGAACGCAACCCCTTCACTTGAAGCCCTCGGTATCGAACTCAAGGTTCCGGAAACACCGTTCAGGAAGGTGCCATACAGTGAAGCGGTCGATATTGTCAATGCTGCGGGTGAGGAGCAGATGGTGTGGGGGGATGATATTGGTACCCAGTCCGAGCATACTATTGGTGAATCTGTGTTCAAGGAAACCGGAGAATCTCATTATTTCATCACCGACTGGCCTACGGAGATCAAACCATTCTATGCAATGCCCTACGAGAACGATCCACTGATCAGCAAGTCTTTTGATATGATGCACCGCACCATGGAACTGTCCTCCGGTGCCCAGCGTATCCATCTGCATGATATGCTCAGGTCCCGCATAGAGGGACAGGGACTGGACCCTGATGCGTTCGAGTTTTACTTGAAGACATTCAAATACGGTATGCCTCCACATGCCGGATGGGGTCTTGGGTGTGAGCGTCTTGTCATGACTATGTTGGGTGTTGATAATATTCGCGATGTTGTCCTGTTCCCAAGGGATCGGAGACGATTATCGCCCTGATCGGTGCCCTTCTATAAGGAATGTGATATAATGGGAGATAGAAACGCACAGGGTCCTAATCCGGGAAAAGAGGCTGCAGGTGTTGCTGCGGCCGATCTGATTCTGGATGGGATGATCGTTGGTCTTGGTACCGGTTCGACAACCGCATATACGATCGCAGAGCTTGGCATGAGGGTAAACCGTGGTCTTGGGATACTTGCAGTGGTCACGTCCTACCAGTCTCAGATGCTTGCCATTGACGCAGGCATACCGCTGACCACGCTTGCAGAACATCCTGTACTCGATATCAGTATTGATGGAGCGGATCAGGTAGATGCAGATATGAACGTCATCAAAGGCGGAGGTGCCGCACACACGCGTGAAAAAGTGGTTTCCCATTCAGCAAAGCGTTTTATTGTTGTGGCTGATGAGTCCAAGATGACCGGACAACTGGATCATTTTGTACCTCTCGAAGTGTTACCCTATGCCCGGGAACTGGTTACGGGAACTGTCACTGCCATGGGCGGTGAACCACAGATAAGACTTGCTTCAAAAAAGGATGGGCCGGTTATTTCTGATAATGGGAACTTCATTATTGATGCACGATTCGGAGTTATCGATGATCCTGCATCACTGGCGAAAAAACTCTCCACATGCGCGGGCATCGTGGAACATGGGATATTCACCAACGTGGATGAGGTGTATGTTGGTATGAACGACGGGTCGGTAGAGATAAGGACACTTGATCAAAGGTGAGCAAGGATCCCTTCAGGAATCCTTCCTTATCTGACATGCACACATCTCTATCAGTGTTTCCTCTCCACTGCGGGTTCCCCGACCTATCAGTATGTCTCCATCTTCAATTTTAGTTCTCCCACCAGGGCTGTAGACCCACCGGCCGTTTCTCCTGACTGCCATGATATGGACTCCGGTCTCGGTACCGAGCTTAAGTTCGCCGAACGCTTTTCCGATGATCGGTGAACATCCTTCGACCTCCATCCGCATTATGACCTCGTCTGATCCACGAATAGCAATGGTGATAATGGGGTGCAGTTCGATATCACGAAGCACAACATCAGCAATATCATATGCAGCATCAGATATCACTTCAGATGAGTTTGCCAGCTGGAGTAGTCCTTTTAGCTGGCTGACATCGGACACATGTTTTGCAGTCTCAAGGACCCAATGCTGAAGGTCAGATTTCATGTCATCCATCTCTGATTCCAGTGCTCTGACCTCTTCTGCGATATCACTGTTGTCAAAGAGCAGGGCCGAATAAGCAAGGCCTACCGAGAGCTCAGCCATGTTCTTCATGTCCACAATAATATCTACTGCATTATCCAGATCATTCAACATTCTCTCATGTTTGAGAGTCCGGGGTATAAATTGTGTGGTGGTGGCAAGTTCCACAAACAATGGGACACCTTCATCATGGCCTCTGGCGAAGACCACATCGTCTGCGCGTATGCGAGTGTCATGATCCGGATCATATATCCAGTCATTAAGTCTTCGTATCGCAATGACCCACATACCGGTCTCGGTCTCGAGTTCCAGATCCCTTAATGTGTATCCGGCCATGGGGGAGTTCTCATTCACAGTCGCACTGACGATCGTTTCCTCTGCTTCACGCAGTGCGATCTTGAGTTCGAGGGGAATGCCCATGTCCATAAGGACGATCTTTGCGATGTCACCGGCGGCGTTAGAGATCTTTTCTGCTGAGGATGCTACCTGGAGCACACCTGTCATTTCTTCCGCTTCATCGATACGTCGGGTACTTAGCATCGCAGCCATGTTAATGTGGTAGTAATAGGTGTCCATCTTATCTTCAAGCCGCAAAACCTCTTCTGCAATGTCCTCATCGTCATACACCATTGCCGAATAGGCAAGGTCTAACATCAGCTCAGATGTATCTTTCATTTCAATAAGGATGTCCTTAAGGTTCGTAGGACGATATTTGATCTCTTTTGGGCACATGGTTTTGTTACCTATTCTTTATAGTCATCGCTTAGATATATGTTTAGTGTTTAATTATCAGATCATCCCGAACAGATGCAGTGTGGCAAATATGGCGGTGATCCCTACAACATCCCCCAGGGTTGCGATCATGGGGATGACTGTGTCATCCGGGTCCAGTCCGAAACGGTGGGATGCGAAGGCGATGGCGATAGTGGCCGAGAATACGGCGATCTGTTCAAGGAATCCGGCTATTGTACATATCATGAACAGATCGAGAAGGCTCAGGGGACTGTTCGCCATACCTTCGACAAACCAGACCGCCACGCTTAGGAATATGGATGCTGAGATCCCTATTATCATTGCTGCTGCGACACTATTACGAACGACCGGATTCTTGTGGATGCGTGTTGTTCCCAGGCCCATGTGGAAAGCCGATGAGAGGCGTGCAGCAAGCATGCTACCAGTATCCCCGCCGATCTTGATGAGAGCAGGTATTAGCAAAAGTATTGTGGGGAGTGCTATAAGTTCGTCCAGGCGTATGTTGAGCATCTGTCCTGCGAACAAACCGATGAATGACGTTAATATGAGTATCGGCAGACTGCTGCGTATGATCCCGCCGATAGTATAATAGCTCATAACATAAGCACCACCTTTGCGGCTATGAATAGCATTAACATGGAGACGATATCTCCGATGGTGGCGATCGATGGCGTGACCACATTGTCCGGATCAAAACCGAATCTGAACACGCTCAATGCAATGAATACAGTAACAACTGAGAGTATTATCCCCGAAGACACTCCTGCAATTACTGCGATCAGTGTGAGTGTCAGTGCTCCGGCGCTCTCCATCCCCATCATCACCGTCATCAGGTGCCCCAGTATCCCTAGTATGATCGATAGCATAAGACTGAGAAGGAGTGATCCGCCAATGTTATTGGTCAGTTCCGGATTATTCTCTATTTTCGTGATAAGGCCCATGTGGATGGCACTCCCCAGACGAGAACCCAGGGTGCATGAGATGTTTCCCCGCATACCAAGTACAGCCGGGGCAATGACGATCAGTCCGGGAATGAGCTGAATCTCATCGGTCATGTTAGAGAGGATCATACCTGCGAAGATCCCTCCGATGATCGCCATAAACTGGAATGGCAATGCTTCCTTTATGATGGACCCAATGCTCGCATAGTCCCCAAGGTAGATCTCTTCGATATCAGAGGTATCATGGTCATCAGAAGATGATCGGGGGGACATAGGCTGGTATTAAAATTTATTAGTATAAAAAGCATCGTTTTAATATAGCGCAGGCTACAAAAAAGATAAATACAACTTATTCTATGTAGTGGGTGTATGATCAGGAGTATCCGTCTCCATGTCATGCAGTCAATTCGCATTGTGGGCCCGTGGTCTAGCCGGTTATGACATCGCCTTTACACGGCGGGGGTCATGAGTTCGAATCTCATCGGGCCCACCACATCCTTCTGATTTTGATTATATTGATCGATGTGTTATTTTCTGCTTTTTTCATCACCTTAAGAATGACACCCATACTCCTAAATTCTCCTAACTCCAATCTATAACCCGATACATATGCACAAACTACCTCCCATCCTCCTGATCGGAACCCTCTCCATGCTCTTTGCCGAAGTATTCTCAGGTGCATCCCAGACATGGTTCATCAACGGATGGGGGATACTCGTGACCTTCCCGCTCTATCTGGCACACCTATTGTTCTTCCTTGCAATCGCACTGAGGACGAAACGGACCTCTCTGTCGCAATTGTATCTTTTCGGAGTCCTGTTCGCATTGTATGAGGCATGGATAACAAAGGTCCTGTGGTCTGGTTACATGGATTCAGAGGGACCTTCCCTTGGTACGTTCCTTGGACTTGGTATGGCCGAATTTCCAATACTCGTCCTGTTCTGGCATCCGGTAATGTCGTTCATCGTTCCGATCTTTGTTTTTGAGATACTGACAGGTAAAGCTCTGGTCCAGCACACTCCCATTCTGAAAAAAAGTTGCAGGAAAACGATTGTGATCTGCATGTTCTTGATACTGGTAAGTTCGTTCATTGCAAACGGCAATGGTTTTGACCTGATCTCAGCGAACATGGCTGTTGGAGGTTCCTTGCTGATAATCGCAGGACTGCATAGGCTGTCAAAAGGAGTGGACATGACACGCCTGGTGCCTGGCAGGAGAGGTTTTACACTGCTGAGTGGTTATCTGTTGCTTCTTTATATTGTCACATTTATATTCTTGCTTCCGGAAAGGATCCCGACCACGCTAACGCCATACCTGTCGATAGTGGCATCCTATGTAATTGTCATAGCCTTGCTTGTACGATCCGGGGAAGGTACGGTGCAGACTGTCAAATTAGACACGAATACCTATTCGACACGAAATGTTATTATGTTCATACCGGTTTTGATATTTGCGGTCATTATGGCATGTTCTGTTCCGGAGATCAGTATGAACGTGCTAATGGTGACGTATTTCTCATTGATGGTGCTTGGAATGACGCTGTTTGGGATCGTAACTCGCAACGTTCTTAAGGCTAAGATGTCAAAAATATAATGGTTGGTATGGTGGCAGAACTACCAATATCTACCAAATTGGTAGCTATTGTTCCCTGGACCATGGATTTTGTCACAGACATCATAAGTGGTTAGTTTGATTTGTGTTTTTGATCGATTCAAATGATCGTGAGGTCGTTCCTGTTGAGATCAAATACAGAAATAATCCAACCGGTATCAAAGGGATTGAAAAGTTCATGTCCATATTTGAAATTGAGACCCGTGTCGTGATCACAAAGGATGTCTTTAACCCAAATTTGACAGTTTTCACCCTTTTCTAAAGAGAATGTCTTCTCTTTCAAATTCAAGTTTTCGTTTTTTTGTCAGGATATTCTATTTGACAGTTTAAATGATTTCGGTAGGTTCCCTTTTTTGCTGTAAATTCACCTGTACCAATTCCTCCCCATGCTTAGTCTGCTCTTTACACCTTCACGGTAGCCTTCATGCCTGGCGCGTGAGCTGACGCACCCCATAGCTGCTTCCTGTTCTTTTCACTCCAGCCTTCAGTCTTCCAGTGCCAAAGGGCCTGCCGCGCTGCCTGGCTACTGACTTCGGCCCGGCTGGGCAGCGGCACGAATCCCTGATCCATACAGTTTTGTTCGTCAGTTTTAGTCATGTATGCACTAAGTCCGAGCGTTTTGCATAGTTCTGCTGTTGTCCCACAGTCGTATATCTGCCGGAGCTTGTCGATATATACCACGTCGGTACCATACTCTTCGATTCCTTCTATAGCCTTTTCGAGCTCCGCAGTGCGGGCTGTGTTTATACACTCGAAGAGGATCGTGTCAAGAACCTCGAGTGCTGTTTCGTGCTTGAATAGATCTACTTGTATCGAGTGGCTCTGGAGATCATAGAATCCTCGGGAAGGTGCAGAGCCGAATACTATCGTTGGGGGTCCCGCCTCAGGGGTTCGGGGGTGCCATTTTATATTCCTGATCTGCTCGCTATATTTTTTCCCCTTTTCTCCCGCAGCTTCTGCGAGCATCCCCACAACCTTGTACAAGTTTGTGAACTCTCGGAATCTCTTAGCGTAGTCGATTACCCATGCTGCAATTGCCTCCACATCCTCTTTATCCCATCCTCCTTCTTTCTCCTTCGTCGTTAGTTCCCACTTTATCCTCCTTATCGCTGCACTTTCCAGCCATTTGGGATTCTCAATGTGGCCGAATGCCGGTGCGTCAAACCGCACGACGCCCATCGCTGCCTTTGCAATGGCGTAATCACTGAGCTTCTTCTTCTGGAGCCGCCTGCCTAGTTTGCTCTGCTGCACAACGTGTGTCAGCTCGTGGGCCAGCAACTCCCGGCCGCTGTCGGTATCCGGCTCGTACGCTCCGCGCTTGAACAAGATGTCCTGTCCGGTGGTAAAAGCCTTTGCCTGCAATGCATGGTTGAGGACGTCCGCTCCAGCGTCGATGTGCACCCGAACCCTACTAAAGTCCGCGCCAAAAGCCTGCTCCATCGGTGCACGGATGTCGTTTGAGAGGGATTGTCCGCCACCCCGGACCTGCTGGATCGCGCTTTCCACTTTCGGTGTGGCAGCAATCTCACTGCCACCTGACAGGCACTGAATGCCTTCAGCGGGCATCATCTGGATTTCTTCCTCTTCCTCCTGTTCCTGTCGCTGGATATTCTCTTCGAACTTTCCCTGAAGGAGCTCTTCTTCCTCCAGTTCCTGCTTCTGGATATTCTCTTCGAACTTTCCCTGAAGGAGCTCTTCTTCCTCTTCAGGTACTGCCTGCCTCTGCACACCCTGCTGCCCGGGAGCCGGGATTCTCTCCACAACCTGCTTTGCAACCCTGTCAGCTTCCTGCTCATACTTATCCCCGATAGGTTGGACTGTGAGTTTCGCCTGCACAACCTGCCCGGATTTGAGCAGCTTCCCGACGGCCTGATTCCCGACCGTGCGCTGCAACTGTAAGATATCAGCAGGGGTAAGGGAACCCGGATCAAACTGGGCTTTCTGGGTGATAGCCGCGGGATGCGTCTGGTCTCTTTGTTTTGAGGTATCTGCTTCTCGTTGGATGTTGCTGCTGGTTTTCTTTGATCTCGGTGCTTGTTCGTGTTCAGGCATGTAAAACTCCCCCTCTTTTCGATCACAAATGTTGATCTTCTTCTATTATTCAGATAAAAATATTTGATCTTATCTTATTTTGTCATAAAATAACCCCTCAAATGGCCATGGCATGTCCCAGGGACATCTTCCCATAACAAAGACCATATACAGTCCTATTAGGATCAGCAGTACCCCAATTGCATACTGGATGGACCTTCGACGGAACTCATGTCCAAATATGGGTACTTCGATGGCTACAGTTTCCTTTATGCCGGTCAAAGCGATGAAGAACAAACCTACTAAGGATATAATTATCCCCAAATTCTTAACAGGTTCTGTGTTTTTCTTTATAATAATAGAAGCACTACTATTCACTTCTGACTCTACATCGTTATTCGGGTCATAGAAATCACGTTTGATCGCCTTGGTCGAAATAATGTATGGAGTCTTATTCAAACTCCAGCTATGAGAATAATTTGCAGGGGTTCCGGATGGAGCACGTCTGGTCACATCGGAGTTACCATCCCCCCAGCTAAAATTATACCAGAGGTTCATATTTGTTTCATTATCAGTTGCATTTGTGGTAAAGGTATAAAATTCGTTTTCATACCCGTAATATGTTGGGTTGCCTGCCTTGTTATAATATAGAATAGCCTTTTTAGTGTCGTCCTCAGGATTTATCATATAGAGTTCATGTGGTTTATTGGGTTTGATGTCATCTCTGATATCTATCGGCATCCAATAGGACAGTTTTATTAGTTCATTGTCTTCAAATACTCCAATTTGAATCCCATAAGTACCATTTCTGGGCCAACTGTGGGTGGCCTCCCACTGGGAAACATTATCTGTCAAATCAATTCGGTCTGTATTATTTAATTCAGTGCGGTTTCCAATGCCAGTATTACGCCAGGTATCCCAGTAAAACACAACAGTTATATTTTCAGGAATGACATTTGCCACTGTATAATTTACCTTGAATGTGTAACTGTGGTTTTCATAGCCAAAAACCGGGTATACAATATCTGGTTGTTTCCCTGTAACTTCATCAAGTCCCGTTACATTATAATTTTCCTTGATATCATAGGGACCCTCTGCACAAGCCATACCTGAAAACCACACAGTAGAAATGATAAGGCCAATCAAGATCAACCAGAATTTGTTTGCATTATTCATCATGTACCCCTTGAATAGTTATTTTAGAAAAATTTTATTTAAAGAGCAGGAAGCCACCCATTTTAACGGGTGGTGTTTCATTCGATGGTTCTTACCTCTCTGGCCACTGCCCATGTATATTTCAGCTCCACTTTAGCTTCTTTGAGGATCTTGGGAATGGATACTCCATCGACATAGCTTATGAACAACGGCACACGCTGTTCACCTGCAATATCGTCAAAATAAGTGATAATGTCGCCTTCTGAAACAGTGTATTTCTTTAATTCCTTATCATTATAGTAAAGCTTGACCAGTGCCTGGGAACCTCTAAGATTAAATTCCTCTACCTTCAGGAGCCAGCGACCGCCGATATCCCAGGTATCGTATAGCTCATGCACCTCATCGTCCTGTTCCTTGATGAGT
>JAIOTO010000126.1 GCA_021106765.1 Methanosarcinaceae archaeon | reverse complement strand
GACCAATAATTTATAGTCCGGCACTGCCACCGCATGAATACGCTCCATTTCATCGATCAGGTCCGCCTCCAGCGAATGGCGACCTGCAGTATCCACGATCATCACGTCGTTTTTTTCTAACTCCTTCAGACCGCGCTCCACAATACCCACGGCATCAGGATTACCATTTTCACCATAGAACGGGACATTCAGTTTATCACAGAGAGTGCTTAACTGTTGATATGCACCCGGACGGAATGTGTCGGCACAGACAACTGCCGGTTTAAGCCCTTTTTTCTGGAAATATCGTGCAAGCTTGGAGGTCGTCGTGGTCTTACCACTTCCCTGCAAGCCGATCATCAGGATCTTCTGGGGTTTCAGCGGTATATCCGTGCCCTTCCCTATGATATTGATGAGTTCCTGATAGACGATCCTGATCACATGCTCTCGTGGGCTCATCCCGGCAGGGACATCTTCCTTCAACGCACGTTCCTTGATCTGAGTGGACAATTTCATCACAAGCTTCACGTTCACGTCTGACTGAAGCAAAGCTCTCTGAATGTCCTTTACAACCTCATTTACAATACGCTCATCGATACGTCCAGCACCAACCAATTTTTTCAGGGCATCCTGTAACGAATTGCCGAGTTTGTCCATTACCATTTGACGATCATCCTTATTCATTGATCATATATACTTATCATGAAAGATGCTATTCTTGTTTAATAACCTTTTGAGGATATGCCTTTTGTTAATAAATGGATAACCTTCTTAGGACTTAATATGGAAAAACAATAGAAAAGATATAGCGGGGGATGGATTCGAACCATCGGTCTACGGGTTATGAGCCCGTCGGGATCTCCTGGCTACCCCACCCCGCTTCAAGGTGGTACACGCTTGTGTGATTCCCCATAACAGTATCATCACTGATAAAGGTTGCGTATAGAACCAAAAAATCCTCACACATATTCCAATATATCCGGGTTCTGTGAACCGAGTCCAGAGATTTCAGTGAAGTGGACAAAGTTGAGTATACGGAATAGTACGAAATGTGTGCAACCTCTGCAGGGATGTTTCTAATAATGTGAAGGATTTTGAATGCCAATCAGAGATGATCATTGCTCTTGCACACGATGTCTGGTTCTCAGGAGGAGTGATGTGTGATCTTCCGGGATATGATAGTGCAATATGCCTTAAGGAGCGAATATCGTTTCAGCATGAGCACCAATGAAAGGAAGCACAGGTAATTTATTCCCTGGAAGAGAATAACCATATATTAAAAAAGAAATGCGATAATCTATGAGACTATCGTAAACGTTTAAACCTATTAATGCAAATAGATAGTGGGTGAATGGATGCCTCACAAATGTACCAGATGTGAAAATATATTTGAAGACGGTGCCTCAGTGATTCTGGACGGGTGCCCCAACTGCGGGTGGAACAAATTCCTGTATGTGAAAGGCGCAGATGAAGAAGCATCTGAAGAAACGGATATACCGATCGAAGAAGAGAACAAGGAAAACACGTCCTCCAATCCCGCTGAGGAGTTCATAAAAGAAATCGATGACATCATAGGCATAGAAGAAAAAGAACGGACGATTGTAGAGGAGGATGGCAGACGGGTAGAATCCGTTATGATCCTGGGTCCTGGTTCCTATGAACTAAATCTTGATTCACTGCTACAGCGCAAAGAGATCGTTATGGCGATCAAAGAGGATGGAACATACGCAGTGGATCTTCCATCAGTGTTCAAGAGCAAAAAGAAAAAGAAATAATATGTCACCAATACATAGATCATTTTCATATGTTTCGATTCGATCCAACGACCGATGAAGTACATCTTTCCTTTATCCAACCCATTGAACATATCAGAGTATATCGTAAAGGTAAGAGTACATGAGACATTCTGATCCTCGATTCTGGGAGATAGACTTCTTACGGGGTAATGCGATCATACTGATGCTGGCGTTCCATCTGCTCTACGATCTCAATTATCTTGGTAGATACGACACTGGCATAAAGGATGGATTCGAACTCTTCGTGGGAAGAGGTGCTGCAATCTTGTTCATATTTCTTGTAGGAGTGTCTCTGACACTCAGTTACTCCAGACATATAGAGCAGCATCCTGATCAAAGAGGAGCATGTTGGAAATATTTGAAAAGAGGACTATACATCTTTTCGTGGGGACTGGGCATCACCACAGCAACCTGGATATTTGCCAGAGATGGTCTGATCGTATTCGGTGTCCTTCATTTTATTGGCATATCCATAATTATTGCCTATCCGTTCCTGAAATATAGGTTCTGGAACCTATTTTTAGGCACAATGATCTTAATCTCGGGGACGTATCTTAAGAACATAAATGTTGATCATAATTGGCTACTGTGGATGGGAATTCACACCCATGACCTATATACATTTGACTATTTTCCCATTCTTCCCTGGTTTGGAATGACGCTCATTGGTATTTTTGTAGGAAACTCGCTTTATCCCAATCATACAAGGTACTTTTCCATACCTGATATTTCAGAATACACACCCATACGAGTACTATGTTTCATGGGACGACAGTCGCTATTGATCTACCTACTACACCAGCCCGTGATCATCGGATTGATGTATCTTATGGGACTTGTAGACCCTGGCCACATTACATATGGGATTCATTGACATATTGTGGAAAAGTTAGTACAGAGGGTACATATTATGCCGCAAAAGCAGCATTAAAGCCGCACAGATTCCGCAAAATACCGATCAAAGGCACAAGCAAGAACACAAGAGATAATGGTGAGATAGCAATGAACGGACACAAACAGACACCCATAGGCAATATCCCTGAGGGCTCGGATGAGTTCAAACTGGAACGGCTGGATGATTTCAAATGGGTCTGTTCAGTCTATACCTATCACATGAAGCTGGTCAGGAATGAAGACCCTGCCACACAGCCGTGCGCGCAGATGCGTGAAGAAATATGGCATACCTGTAAAGGAACTGGATCCACTTTATGATGTACTGCTCGAAGACGTGGAGAAATATGGTACATAAGATTAAGATCAACGACCTGGTCATAGAATATGACCTTATCCGGCGTCAGATAAAGTATCCGAGACTTGAGTTCAAGACCGGCAAACTGTGTCTGATCCTGCCAAAAAACTACCGTAACCACGAACACCTTATCGAGAAACATAAACTCTGGATCTGGAGGCGGCATTGTGAGATCCAGGCAACATTGAGGGATTCAGAGAACAGGGAACTTGATATGGACAGGACTGATAATGAGTTCAAACATCTCGTGCATTCCTGTGTTGAGCGTATGGGGAAGGAACTGGATGTAAGCGCTAATCAGGTACGTTTCAGGAGAATGAAGACGAAATGGGGAAGTTGCAGTTGCCGGGGAAACCTGAACTTCAACACCTACCTGAAATACCTGCCGGATAATCTGATCGAATACGTGGTATACCATGAGATGGTCCATCTGATCGAGCTAAAACACAATAACCGTTTCTGGGGATTTATTCATGACAGGTACGAGGATCGCAGGGAATACGAAAAAAGGATGTCAAGTTACTGGTTCCTGATACAGAAAATGAGCGGGTGATGAGAGTGATGTGTTCTCTATTTCGCCCCTATCTCATAAAAAGTCCGTGATACGGGTCTGCCTGTCATCCACCTTCTCAAGTGTTGTCACGCCTATTCCCACCAGTCGGATCTTTCTTTTCCCTGTGAATTCATGGAACATATTTTTTCCGAGCTTCTGGATGGTCACGAGATCGTTGCTGGCCACACCGATGGTCCTGGATCTTGTATAAGTGGTGAAATCCTCGAACCGTACCTTTATTGTCACCGTCCTGAACAGATATCGCCTCTGTGTAAGTGAACGGTGAACCTGTTTGGCTAGTAGGGTCAGGACGTTTTCGATCGTTGCCCGATCTGCCGTATCCTGATCGAATGTATCTTCTTTGCTGATAGATCTTACATTCTCATTTTCCAGGACAGAACTCTGGTACACGCCATTTGCCATCTGGCTCAGTTTGAGACCAGCCTTTCCAAAACGTTCAAGCAAAACCTGTACATCACATGATGCCAGATCACCGATGTTCATAACACCCATAGTCCTCAGTATGCCGTATGTTTTCTTACCTACACCCGGGATCCTGGATACCTTGAGGGGAAATAGAAAATCCTGAACTTCGTCGGGTCTGACAATGGTAAGACCATCCGGTTTCTGAATATCTGAGGCGATCTTTGCCACCACTTTGTTCGGAGCAATACCTATGGAACAGGTGATGCCTTCCCTTGCATGGACCTCATCCTTGATCCTATGGGCCAGGTGAGCAGCGGATCGGTAATCATCGACCATATCGGTAACATCAAGATATGCCTCATCGATACTCACCTGCTGGAATTTTGATGAATGCTCACGCAATACCTCCATGATCTTTACAGATGCATGTTTGTAGAGGGGCATATTAACACGCAGGAATTTAGCATCCGGACATAGCCTGTAGGCTTTTGAGATTGGCATGGCCGAATGGATCCCATACTCGCGTGCTTCGTAGGAACAGGTACTGACAACCCCCCTACCTT
>JAIOTO010000034.1 GCA_021106765.1 Methanosarcinaceae archaeon | reverse complement strand
GGTGGATCTCTTCGATCCCCGAATACATTCCTTCGGTATTTTCCCTGACGATCATGATATCGAAATCACTTCGGCCAGTAACGCCGATTATGCCTGGAATCGGACGTATCGGACGTAAGTTCGCATACAGATCGAGCTCCTTGCGGATGGTGAGCAGGACGCTTTTGTAATTCGGATCAGCGGGCGTGGTAATCGCTCCAAAAAGGATGCAATCACATTCTTTCAATGTGCTGAGATCCTCGTCTGTGATCGCACAACCTATCCGCTCCCATTTTCCATACCCGAGTTCAAGTGGGACCTTTTCTATGGACAGGGACAGGGCGTCCAGGACATCTACTGCCACAGGGATCACTTCTTTGCCTATACCATCACCTTCAACAATTGCAAGTTTCATGATATATCTCCTGAGTCCTTTTTTCGCATCCTGAAAACAAGGTCACGGATCGCCTCTGCAACATCGAACTCCGATGCCCCCCAGTGTACCACAGCACCCTTGATCCCATTAAGATCAATGGGACCTGACCGTTCCGTACGGCAGCATCGGGTGATAAAAGGAGCGGTGGGTCTGACGATATCGGAGTGTAGAGGACATATGTTGACCAGATCATACTCAAGCTCCGGGAACCGGGATTCGAACAGGGACTTTGATATCTCACATCCAACCACCAGCGAGCCAGGTTCTGTTATAACATCGCTGTCCAGGCACTTTCCATCCAACCCGGAACATGAACACGGGAAGACGGTCCTATCTCCTTCGAACTGAGAGAGGTCTGTTATATTTTCCCTGAAACGCACACTGAACTCACCAAAGATACCGCTTGTCTCAAGTCGCCTGATCACATGTGATAACCAGGAGGGATGGGGAGGGGCAACATCAACGATCTCGATCTCAAGGATATTGGAGAGATCCGGTTCGTGGACAAAGGTCATATGATGATCGATGCCTGTGAAAATCACTGTATTCACTCCGTCTATGCACAATCTGTCGGCAGTCTCGATCAACAGGGCACGATCCTTGATGTTCAGCTGTTCGCCGTATTTGATCACTTCTGATCCGGATGAGATGCATTGCAGGGAACGGACCCGTTGCAGGAAGCCTGTGCCCTCCTTCTCGACATAGAAGATAGAATATTCGATGCCTTTGTCCAAAGGGCGTTCAACGACCATATATTCACTTAGGAAGTAGATGGTGTCATCTTCGACGTCGTCGGGATGGATGTTGGTAACACCGACATATTTGTATTCGTCAGGGAATAGCATATTCGTGCCAGTTATTAGTTATTGGTATAGTCAATGGGTATTGACCCATTAGTTATTTGTTCTGCTTCTGCTGGACCTTGCGGTGCTCAACAAGTCCCCCATCTGTGAGGATCTCAAGTAAGAAATCGGGCAGCTGATTCCCTTCAACAATGGACCCATTCATCATGACCCTGCCACTGGCAAGATCCACTTCGATCATGTCCCCTTCATTGCACGTCACGTCCACCTCCATCAAAGGCAGGCCAACATTGATAGCATTGCGGAAGAATATGCGTGCGAAGGTCTTTGCCACCACACAGGCCACACCTGCGTGTTTGAGCGCCAGAGGTGCCTGTTCGCGGGAGGAGCCACAGCCAAAGTTGTTGCCTGCAACAATAATATCACCCTTTTGTACTTTTGTAGAAAAGCCCGGATCAATGCCTTCCATGGCATGATCGGCAAAGACCTGCATGTCCGTTGTCCTCAGGTATTTTCCGGGAATGATAACGTCCGTATCAACGTCGTCACCGAATATCCATACTCGTCCTTTGATAGTACTATCCAATGCTTCTCACCTGATGAGTAGGTTCTATCCGATGGTATTTGTATGTAGCGCCAAACCCCCGAGTCCCAAGCCCCCGAGTCGCGCCTCGGGAGGGCGCGTCCGTTTCGCTGGCGCTCAAGCGGACTGATAAAAGTCCATAACCAAAGTCACGTATCGTGGTTGCGCGACTCTCGATCAGACCTCGATCACGCCACCGTCTAACACATCCCGTTCGGACACCTGTACCTCTTTGCTCACATCACCGTAGGTGATCATGTATGGGATCACCGGAGCACTGTCGAACTGCGTCTCACCTGCGACCGGACCCTCTGTGGAATAGGGAACTATAAACTCAAAGGTTCCATCTGATGTCGTTGACTGCGAGTATGCAAACATGCGGCCCTGGGTGGTCTGGATCGTGCTGGATATGGAAACCGTCTCTCCGTTAGGAGCAGATCCCTTAATAGTTGCACCCTCTACATATTCGAATATCTTCACATATCCGGAATCATCCAGTGGAATTGTGCCACCGAATAATATATTATACACGTTCTTGTAACCTGTCTCGGCCGTACTTCCAATCTGGGCGATAGGGGATTCATGCACCAGGCGATACTGTTCAAGACCATTGCCATCAAAGATGTGCAGTCTGGCCTCCATGGAATCGTAATAGCGCTGCCCGGGCACGTTCTGCATGCCCTGATCGGTCTGTACCTGCACATAGTAACCATTGGTATCCAGTGTCCAGGCAGCCATGGCATAGAATTTGCCAGTGGCCATTTCCACATCGGAGACTATGTAACGAGCGCCGGCCTTGTCAGGGTCCGGATGGATGGCCTCCAGTACGGAGGTAGCCTCGGCCTCAGAGGGAGCGGTGAAGAAGCTGGACGCGCCGGGGAGGTTGGGTTCATCAATCGAATTTCTGCGGCCACCAATACCAGACTGGAAAGGATTGGAATTGGGAATACGATGCCCGATCACTTCGATCCAGTGCCCATAATCCCACCAGGACATCACGCCATATGCAGTGTCAGGGTACTGATATCGTTCCCCGGCAGCCGGGAGGGAATAGCTCTCGTAATAGTCCAGTCCGGTATCAGGGGTACTATAACGTAACCATTGGGTCGCATCCAGCCAATATCCATTGGGACCACCCACGCCCTGCGACTGCTTCATAGAGAGATCATAGGCAGGGTAGATCAGGACCAGGATCACAGCGAGAACGCTCAACACATGCCATACATTGATGTCCTTCAATCCCTCCTGTCGATCTGCAGTGACTCCGGTAATACCCCATAATTTGGCTCCAAGTTCCCTCCAGCCTGCAAGATCCATTACCCTTATCCCCAGATATGCACAGAGAATAGCCACGTTAACAGAGTAATAATATGCGAAACGGTTCTGCTGTAGCATGGCCCAGATGATCATGACCGACCAGACAAGCATGAACGTCTTTTCCTGCGTGTTCTTTGTTGTAATTGCCGCATAGGCAAGGAAAATAATTGCGATGATGGATACATATCCACCAGCACCAAAATTATACCATATCGGCTGCAGGGAGAAAACACCACCCATAGATAACAGAGGAGCTGCCTCGGCAATCGTCAGACCACCACCTGTGCGCATAAAGTAACTGAACACACTGGTGATCAGAGCATATGCCGACGGGGAAACGAGCTTTGCGAAAATGACCATTGCAATAGACAGAAAGACAGTCAGGCCGGGATAGTAATACCTGTTAAGGTCCTTTTGCCTCATTACAATCGATATGGCCGTTAGTACGGGAAATGCCAGTATACCAGCAAACAGGCCTTTCATGTGAAGCGCTTTGGTACCCCCGAGATGTGGAGTCATCATTACAATTAACAGCGCAGCGGCAAAGATGATCATACCCCCAACTGCCAGATAATCAGTGTGGCGCCCATGCATGTGATCGATGATATGCTGGATCGTAATATAGACACCAATGATCAGACTGAAGAACAGGGCTCCCTTCCATGCAAGAGTGTAAGCTCCGAGTGCGACCCCGGCCAGGATGAAATATGGCAGTGATGGTCTCAACGTATCAAATTTGCCATTGCGTAAGTTCTCAAAGGTGATCTCATGTTCACGTGCGGTCCTTACCGCCATTATCAGGAACATGGCTGTGACAGTGCTGAGGAGAGTCTCTGCGATATGATGGTCATTAAAACCTATGAGTGAGCGGGACAGGAACTGCCCGGGAGCGAGTGCAATAAGGATCGCTGCAAGTAATCCCACCCTGCGATCATCGAATACCCACTTGGCAGCAAAATATGTTGGGATGACCACCAATGCACCCAAAAAGCAAGGATAATAAGCACATATGGTATGAATCAGTTCTGAGCTGGGGTTTCCGAGACCTATGATCCAGATGATGGTGGCAAGGAACATATCATATAATGGAGCAAATACCTGTCCATTACCAAAAGGGTACATGGTGTGTGCATCGAACCATAACATGTTTGGAAAATTGTGCAGGATCGATTCCACATTCCGCAGATGGTACCAGGGATCATTTCCTCCAAAACGCACGAAGTTCTCGGTAATGAACACTCCTGCTTTGGGGATGGTCCTAATGTAAAATGCTGCCAGGAAGGATAGCATAACCCCTGTGAAATACGGCATGCTTCCTCGTAGATTGTTCATTATACTATCTTTTTCAACCATGTACTCCACTCAAATAGATCGTTATAAGAATAATATAGAACTCAGTTATATTATTATATGATATAAGTATTGTGAGATTCGAAGATTAATTACAGTACATATGGAAAATTAGGATCAATGTACTAATGGAGTGAATGACTACTTGTGTGGAATATGCGGAACTGCCGGATTTGAGGACCAGGCATTGCTGGACAGCATGTGCTCGGTGATGGTACACAGAGGACCCGATGACAGTGGTACATTCATTGGGGATGGAATCGGGCTTGGGCATCGTAGATTAAGTATCATCGATCTGAAAGGAGGTCATCAGCCGATCCACAATGAAGATGAGACTATCCAGGTAGTGTATAATGGGGAAATATACAACCATTGTGATCTGCGCAGTGATCTGGAGTCAAGAGGACATCGATTTTATACATCAACAGATACTGAAGTGCTTGCCCACCTCTATGAGGAACATGGTGCTGAAATGGTACAGCACTTACGTGGAATGTTCACTTTCGCATTGTGGGATTCGAACAAAAGGACCCTGCTATTGGCACGGGATCGTCTCGGCATAAAGCCACTCTATTATACGATCATTGATGGAAAGCTCCTGTTCGCTTCGGAGATCAAATCTCTACTTCAGTACGAAAGAGTGGAACGTGCTGTGAATACCAGTGCACTGCACGATTATCTGACGTTCAGGCACACCCTCTCGGATGAAACAATGTTCGCAGGCATAAAGAAACTACTACCAGGGCACGTGATGACCTACCAGCAGGGACAGGTATCTATCAAACATTACTGGGATGTGCCCCGGGATTGTGCCGGAAACAGATCTGAAGAGTACTATGTGAAACAACTCCGACATCTAATGGAAGATTCGGTAAGGATTCGCCTTATGAGTGAGGTACCATTAGGCGTATACCTCTCAGGCGGCATTGATTCGGGGATCATTACAGGACTCATGAGCCAGATGGTGGATGATCCAATCGAAACGTTCTCCGTAGGATTCGGGGAACAGGGAGAGATCGGTGAATTGAGCCAGGCACAGGTGGCTGCCGATCATTTCGGAACCAAACATCATGAAATAGTGGTGGAACAGGGGGCCTTCAGGCAGCATCTGAAAGACATCATATGGCATAACGATGAGCCGATAGCTGACCCCTCGGCCCTTGCTATGTTCCTGTTATCCAGAATGGCAAGCCAGCATGTCACTGTGGTGCTCAACGGTGCGGGCGGCGATGAGATATTTGGGGGATATATCAGCTACAAGGTGGGGCTTGGGAATGAGCAGTATCACAGATGGATACCAGGACCCTTGCGGCGTGGCGTGGTCCGACCATTTGTGAACAGTCTGTCGCCCCATCTTCCAAGCAAGTTCTATGTGGGACTACAAAGTGCTACACAGGAAGTTAAAGAACACGGATTCCTGTTCGCGAAATCGGTGTTCAGTGAGAAAGACAAGGCTGAGCTGTACACGGAGGAACTCAAACAGCAGATCGTACATGATTCCTTTGACAAGGCCACCGATATATTGTTCAGAAAAAATGGATACTGTGACAATAGTATTCGGTCTGCGGGAGTAGATGAGGGGGCAACCAGATCATCGGACGATGACTTCCTGGCAAAGATGATGTATGCGGACACAAGATCATACCTCGTCGATCACATCCTGCTTGAGACCGACAAGCTTACGATGTCCAGTTCCATAGAGGCAAGGGTCCCCATTATCGATCATAAGGTCGTGGAATTCGCAGCGACCATCCCGCGTAATTTGAAGTTAAGGGGCATGACCGAGAAATATATCCTGAAGAAGGTTGGACAGGACATCCTTCCTGCCAGTACCCGCAACCGGAAGAAGCAACCCTTCAGGATACCCATCGATACATGGTTCAGGGATGAATTGTCCGAGATGGCAGAACAGGCGATGGATGATTCGATCATTTTGCAGGAAGGATATTTCAGGCCAGAGGTTGTTCAGGACATTGTGAGGAGACATAAAAGGTCGGAACTTCTTTATAATCATCAGATGTATGCAATGCTTGTGTTTGAAATGTGGCATGAGAGGTTTATTGATAAAGGAATGGATGCGTTTTCATGAAAATATGCCTTATTGCAGATGCGACATCCATACACACTCAACGTTGGGCGAATTATTTTGTACAGCAGGGAGAGGACGTACATTTGATCACGTACGAATTCCCCCAGACTGAAATAAGCGGTGTTGAAGTCCACGTAATTAGATCATTATCAAATAGCCTTTATTTAGCATTCATACCCCGCCATTTGAAAATGTTATTGCTGATCAGGAAACTGAAACCTGATATAGTCCATGCACATTTCATTTCCAAGTTTGGATTCCATGCTGCATTTCTCGGATTCCGTCCACTTGTCATGACTGCATGGGGAGATGATATACTCATAATTCCATATTGGTCGAAATTATTGTGGTATTTTACAAAGATCACTCTTAAAAAAGCAGATCTGATATACGCTGTATCTGAAGACATGGCGGAAAAGATCATTTCAAATTTTGGAATATCTCCGGATACTGTCAAAGTTGTGCCCTTCGGGGTGGACACAGAGATGTTTCAACCAGTAACAAAAGAAAAGATCAATG
>JAIOTO010000008.1 GCA_021106765.1 Methanosarcinaceae archaeon | reverse complement strand
TTTTGGAACGTTTGACTCTTCAATTAGTTTCCGAGTGTCTCTGTCTATTCAGCCAAATTTTTGACAGGATTTCGATGCGGCGTTCCATCCTTTAAATCCGGTTCATCCCATCCGATATGTCATTTGAGTTTTTGATCGATACCTACTGTACTTTTTTGACAGGCGTTCTGATTTCCACTCATTGAACTCCTCGACGATTTTGATCTCTTCAGAGGTCAGGTCGTAGAATTTGTAGACGAGCCGTTAATATCGCTTTCCAGTTATGACTACGATTGATTAATCATCAATTCGTTTTCTCGATTTATTTTTAGTCACGTGAAGATAATTCTCATCTGAAGCAATCGAATTTCCGGTTTTATCCTCTATTTCTTTTCGTGTGTTCTTTGCGATAGTACCACCTTCAAGAGCAGAATCTTTGCATTCATTAAATCCCCATGAATCTTTTGATATCGTGATATCTGTTGTTGCTTTTTCTCCAACCATTGTAAGGATTAACTCCCAATCAGTCATATGGTCTCTAAGGTTTTGATGGTCTCTTTTTAACCTTTTGAATTTTTTGTATTCACCGACTGTTTTACCAAATGTCGCTTTCGATATCTCGTTTGTAAGTATCGCAA
Organism: Methanosarcinaceae archaeon; assembly: GCA_021106765.1. Lineage (GTDB taxonomy): Archaea > Halobacteriota > Methanosarcinia > Methanosarcinales > Methanosarcinaceae > JAIOTO01. The sequence continues at coordinate 5,573 of JAIOTO010000008.1, read as the reverse complement.
AATCGTTTTGCTGCTGAATGTCCCTGTTTTCCATTCATCCGTCAAATCCTGCCTGATTGCTATACCCCTGAGCCTCTTTTCAATCCAATCTGCAGGGTATCCTTTAAGCTCATAATAGTCTTTTACCCTGTCCTGCGCAAGTCCGGGGTTCTCGATTTCCTGTATCCTTTCATATCCGACTTTCGCAAGCCATCTTTTGAATGGTTCGGCTTTTTTTGAAGGGATGGACTGAATAAGTCTAAATGCATTTTCTGTATTAACACAGTCTGTATTGTAATATTTTCCATCCGAAGAGGGTAATTTCAGTTGTAAACAAATTGTTAACAACTGAATATCTCGCTTTTTTAAAACCCCCCAGTACTGTCTTGGGCTGCCACTTTCTGTAAGTATCCGAATTATATCAACCACTGAAAAATACCACTGCTCTTCATGCCATGTTCTTCTTATTTTTGTACCTTCAAAAACAACAAGTGCATCTTTTGAGTCCATGTCACTTTCCCTCACTGAATTCCTCAACGATCTTTATCTCTTCGGGGGTCAGGTCGCAAAGGTTTGCATACGAGCGGATCGATTTTTTATTAGTAGCAAGCCTTTTTTTGTTTTCAGTCTCATTGAGATAATTTTCTTGAGTGACTACTGTTTCACCGCTTCTTAGTTCCAGATCGGGGTCTTCTATTTCCTGCACCCGCTCATACCTGACTTTAGCAAGCCATCTTTTGAATGGTTCGGCTTTTTTTGAAAGGATGGACTGAATAACTCTTAACATGGATTCTGTATTAGCACAATCTGTAGTGTAATTCTTGCCGTACGATGATGATAATTTCAGTTGTACGATTTTATCGTACAACTCAAAACCTTCCTCATTTAATTTAATTTTCAGATCTGACCAGTATCTTCGGATTATAGAACTATCTGTTAAAGTTCCCACTATATCAACAACTGAAAAATGCCACTGTTCGTCATACCATATTCTTCTTATTTGTGTACCCTCAAAAACGACAAGTGCATCTTTTGAAATCATCTTATTTCTCCTCATTGAACTCATCGACTATTTTAATCTCTTTATGGATCAGGTCGCAAAAGTTTGTAGACGTGACTGTCGATTTGATTTCCTTATACATAATTGTTTTTTTGATATATATCAAAGCCAAGTCGGTTGAAAGTATTGATCAATTAGGTTCTCTTTAACTTCGTATGGGCAATCTTAACGTCATACAATCAAATATTCACAATTATAGATAATATCCCTGTACAATCCTTTAATGTGATGTGGTTTTTTTGCTCATTCGATTGCGATTTGCATCCGTTCTTTGAATTCCATGACGCTTGAAAGGCAGATGTAAATAAATATAGTTACCCACACGAAGTTAAAGAGAACCATATAATTTTACGTGGAAATCAATTAGCTCACAGATACTAAGATCCAGAATACAATAATGCTATCACCCATCACAGTCCCACATCACCAAAAAATTGAAGCATACCCTGCCGAGATAGTGGAGAGTATAACATCCAAGATCAGTGAGCCGAACATAATTCCCCGGTATCGGGAACCCTGGAGGAAGAGTTCCCCACCCCGCTGTGGGAATGGGTTCTTAATAAAATCGAACGATTGTATGAGCATCCAGCTGCCACCAATGATCACACCGGCAAAATACACGGGTCCGAGGTGTGCCGACCATCCAATCACAAGAGATGCGATGACACCGAAGGTCCAGCACACTGTCACAAGCTTTGACGTTGCAGGAACTCCGAACGTCACAGGGAAGGTGGGGGCTCCCCTGGCACTGTCGCCTTTCACATCCCTGGCAACACCGGAGAGGGTGAATCCCCAATCAGTGACGCACATCATTAAACCAAGGAATATACCTGAGAGAGGGAGGATCACATCGTCCCCTCCTTTGAGGATGCCTGCGGGGTCGAATGCAAGCCATATCCCGACCGGGACAAGCCCGTAGGCGATCCCTACGGGAATGAAACTTAGGAATGTCGCCCGTTTTGCCATTTTGGAGTACACACTGATGGTGGTCACCGCGATGAGCAGTACCACAAAGGATTCCGGATTGAGGTAAAATGACGCGACTGAGGCTATGCAGACCAGGAACAATGCGTACATCAATCCCTGTTTCTGGGATACGAGGGACGAGGCCAGGGGGCGATCCGGCAGATTGATGGTATCGATATCAATATCGCAGCAGTCATTATATACATAGGAACTTGTGATGGCCGCATATCCGCCGATGATCGCAATGATAAAAGGGATCAGAGGCGGAAGGGCTCCGGTTGCAAGGTAGGATGCAAGCAGGGCACTTGCTGCCGGAAGGGCCAGGTCCATATCAGATATCTCGGGCCTTAGCATTTCGAGTAACGGATTTCGAGTATTTGATCCTGCTGTTGATACCAAATAAATCACCAGTAACTATTGTTGTTGACTAAATTCCGGTATTCTATATTATGTTTGTGAAATGATCGTTCGGGTCCCTCACGTTGTATCGGGATGTTCAACTGTGGCCAACCGGGATAGTTCCTCAAGCAGAGGATGGTCAATATCCCCGTCGCACACGAAGGTGAACTCAGCATCCGGGTTCAACTCGATCAGACGGATGGTGTTCTCCAGGGCACGGGTCAGCGAGCGGTGGTCGGGGGTACGGGGGACCTCGGCATTGAATGGATATACCTCAAGAAGCTCGACGGGATATGAACCGAACGGTGATTTGAACGTGAGAATATTATCATAATCCTGATCCCTCTTCGAGGGGGTACTGCGTATGATAGCAGAGCCTGTGATGGTGAAACGCTCGAGCCGTTTTGAGAACCTCAGTACTTCCGGACGGTCGGCAGATTCAGGGCCGCAGTAGAAGAATGTGGATTTGGATGCAGGATCGTGCTGCTCAAGCCATTCTGAATGGGTGTACATCCTTTTCAGGCCTTCCAGCATCCGCGGATGTGCACGGCACCGCTGCTCGACCAGTTCAAGAAGGTTGCCTTCCCGAATAGCCTGTTTAACACGACGCATCTCCTCGAAGGTCACGTACAGGTTGTGGCGCGCAAGAAGCTCTTTGCAATTGTCAGCCTGTTGGAGCTGCTGGGCGGTGTGGGACATGCAGATCGGACAGGAACATGGCAGGTAGTGCAGATCGTCCAGATGGTACGTTCCCAGGACTGTGATGTAGCGGTGATCCTTGGCATACAGTGCATAGGCAGCCGAATCGAAAAGATCACAGCCAAGAGCTACTGCAAGTGCAAACATCATGGGATGCCCGGCACCGAACAGATGCACCGGAGCCGTGGGGTCCAGGCCTTTCTTTGAGGAAACAATGACATCCACAAGATCGGCGTAGCGGTAGGATTCCATCAGGGGCACGACCGCACCCAATGGGTAGACGTCGAACTTATGCTCGGAAAGGCTGATGGCACTTCTCCGGCGAAGATCAGTATATGTCGAACCCTGTACGGGTCCGGCAAGAAGCATCCCGTTTCCTGCGTCCACCATCCGGCGCGCGTCCTTGAGTCGCTCAAGCGTGGTCTCAAGTTCGGATTCTGCACGACCACGCGGGACATCCGGTGGCGTGGGAATGTCCAGAGGCACTCCAATGTCCGAGCCGATGGCCTGTTGGAACTCTATGATCTGCTGATTGGTCACTTCAATGTCACCATATACGGATAGCTGGAACGATCCCGAATCCGTCATAATGGGTCCATCAAAATCAAGGAGCGAATGCAGGCCGTCCCGCAATGCAGTCTCCCGAAGTTCATCCCTGCGAGAAATGATATATGAATTGGTGATGATCATCTGTGCCCCGAAATCGTACATCTCGGAAGGCTTAATGACCTGTATATTGGGATTGATGACAGGCATCACCGTAGGGGTTTCCACCACTCCATGAGCCGTTGTCAGTTTCCCGATGCGTCCTGCCGCATCCTTATGGGTGATCTCGAATATTGATGTCATGAGGAATGTAGATTATACTGATGGTATATATTTGTAGTTGCAGATGGTTGGGAAAGGTAATTCTACCATAAGCCTCACCCTCTTAAGCCCCCTATCAAGCCAAAAATCACCCATTCTCCTTATACCACTCACATATCCCCTTGTAATCACAAAACCGGCAAACCGGTTTTCCTGTCACCTCGAAATCCTCACTGAAGATGGCCTTCACAGTCTCCATGATACCCTCGAACACACCCGCAATGTTCTCCTCGTTCACATCCACAAGCCTCAGTTCGGCAGCATCCGGATGCACATATAGATGACCAGCCCGTACGGGCAACTTACCATACTTCTTCTTAACAGCAAGACAATACAACGCAAGCTGCACATCCTGTTGCATCTTCTTTTTACTCAACTTCGTCTTGCCGCTCTTGTAATCGATAACCACATACTCGCCTTTTGGCGTCACATCGATCCGATCTATGAGACCAGCAAAATGAGCACCATCGATTATCAGGTCGAACCGTTCCTCAACATCCACAGTCTCGTTGGGATGACTTTCCTCGAACTCGAACCAGAACTCAAGCATCCGCTCGATCTTACCATGTTCCTGCTGCATATGCGTATCAGAATCAAACGCCGAACCGTCCCATTTCCGACCCAATATTTCCTTCGCAAGCTTAAGATCGGGACTCTTCCCCTGCATCTTCAGGATTGCAAGTTCCTCGTATACAGCATGCACATCCGTGCCAACCTGGAAATAGGTCTTCTGGGGAGTAGGTATGCCGAGAACCGAATTGAACTTGAACTTCAGGGGACAGTCCTGATATTCCCTGATCCTGGACGCCGAGAAACGCATGTTTGGATCCACCAGAGACGGGACCCTGTCATCGATCAAATCCTGAAACTCGGACGGATCCTTTGGTTCGACCTTAAGGAATTTGTCGATATCAACTCCTTCGGGACTGCCAGTATCCTCCATCTCCCGCAACTGTGCCAGCACCACCAGTGATTCCAGAGCATGTTTGAACTGGCTCTGCCGGGCATACATGACAAGCTTGCGCTCGTACTCATCCACCTTCTGTTTTAAAGGTGAATCAATGCTCAGCTCACTCTGTCCATCCACCTGCTCAGCCTCGATAAGATCCACAAGAGGATTGGTCTCATACCCGACATCGTCCAGGAACTGACTGGGTTTGGATCTCCTGACATTGTTAGCATACTTCTCGGGGAAGACCAAATACAACTGCTCCTTCGCGCGGGTCATGGCCACATAGGCCAGTCGTCGCTCCTCCTCCAGATGCAGTACCTTCTCATCCTCGTCCCGCTGCACCCCCCGGGTGAGTTCGAAAGGTACGGTGAACGTTTTCCGCCGATAGTCCAGAGGAAGGTGCCGTGCCGCCATATCGCATACGAACACCACCCTGGCCTCCTTTCCTTTGGATTGATGGATGGTCATCACCTTCACAGTGTTCTCATCACTGGATTGTCCTTCACCTATTTCCATATCAAAGACAAGTTCAAGATGTTCGACCACGGTCTCGAACTCTGAACCTCCATCGATGAGTTCAAGGTCTTCCACCATATTACCAAACGTGTTCAATATTTTGATATTCCTGCGTGAATGTGTGGAACCCTCATG
>JAIOTO010000082.1 GCA_021106765.1 Methanosarcinaceae archaeon | reverse complement strand
GGTGATCCAGGTGGAACCATTGGCGGATTCTGAGAGACCAGTTACACTGGAAGGTGGCAAAGTGTTCAGAGTACTGGCACTATCATTGACCCAGGTAGAATTGATATTATTTGCAGTATCCACAGTACGGGTCTGGAGCTCGTAATCACTATTGTCAACCAACCCAGTTGCATTGTACGACGTACCTGTGACATTGTTCATGAAAGTGCCATTCAGATAGATCATAGTATGATTGAGATCAACATCTGCAGGATTGGTCCACGTCCAGAGAATCCAGGTGGAACCTGTGACGGATTCTGAGAGACCGGTTACACTGGAAGGTGGCAAAGTGTTCAGAGTACTGGCACTATCATTGACCCACGTAGAATTGATATTACCTGCAGTATCCACAGTCCGGGTCTGGAGCTCATACTGAGTATTGTCAGACAGACCAGTAACATTGTAGGAGTTGCTGGTGTTACTGACATTAAACATAGACGTGCCATCCAGATATATTTCCGTGTGGTTAAAATCACTGTCATTGGGATTGGTCCACGTCCAGAGAATCCAGGTAGAACCATTGTCAGATTCAGACAAAACGGTTACACTGGCCGGAGGAGCATATGTATTGAAATTCCATAACGCTGAGGACGTAGTACCACCAGAGTTATTTGCAACTACCTGCCAATAGTAAGTCGTATCTTCTGAAAGACCGGTAACATTTGTCGAATTTTCTGTAACAATGGAATTATATGACGGGGAATTTAGATTGGTATTTATTGAAACAGTAACACGGTAGTCCTCTGCATTATCTACCGCATCCCATCTTAGTGTGGGACTTACAGAAACATCATCTCCAATGGAAGGTGTAGGATTTACTGGCTTACCGGGTGGCTGAGCATAACCATCCTTGTAAAATAATATGTCCCAAAAACCATCTATACTGGCTTCTGATCTACTATATGATGTATCATTTACTTTGTCAAAACGTATTGTATAACCACTCCTAATGCCAGCATCAACATTATTGGAGTGTTGGTTAAAATTACCACTGCCATTTTCCTGAATACCGATGGTTGCAGACTGCCCATATGACCTTGTGGGTGCTATCAGATCATTATAATTGAAAACTATACTCCCATTTGCAACCAGATGTACCTGGAAAGTACCCATTATCACATCTGAACCGTAAAACCCATAATTAGTCCATTGTATCACCGATACATTGACACCATAAGGATTATCATATTCTCCTGCAGCAATTGTACTATACAAAATGTAGCTCCCTTCTTTGGCCAACATGTCGTCCCAAAATGGGAACACCGCAGGGTAATTATATGATGAAGTTGGAAGCAAAACGTTTGAGAATCCAGTTGATGCGCCACCAAAACTGAGAACACCATTGGTGGTTACATGGAATTGAGTATAGTTCACTCCGTAGAATGTAAAGTTAAATCCTATCTCTAAAGGTCCTTCGGTATTATCATCCTTATTATCCAACGATGAAACATGAGTGCCATTCACGTACATTGCACCGGCCGGAAATGAAAGTATCAAAAGAATAAGAAGTATGTGAAGCAAATATTTTGTGAATGATCTCATAATACCCTTCCTATTAAAGAATAATTTGAGACTGTTATCGATGTCAATGCAGTCATCAATAACAACAAGCTTTTCAGTATGAATGGTTTGGCGTATCTCATGTGTGATCATCCTCTGCAATTAACCAGATGCAAATAATTAATATGATAATGGTGATAATGAGATGAATAGTTAAATAGTTTTTTATGGCATACTGGTGGAACCATATAATCAACTAATATCAATTATTCCTAAAGAAGTGATATACGCAAAGGGACGGGCAAACACGCCCGCTCCCTGCAAGCTAAACGCCTGTCACAGCTCAGGATGCAACAAGTATGGTCATCATGCTATAGGTGAGCACGGGATGCCACCTCCCCCGGAGGTGACATCAGGAATGATCCTGGATCAATAAAGAACTTATGGAGTGTCCATCAAATGATGAGTTCTTCCATTCGTCCCACGGCTTCGTTGATACGGTCAACTGTCTGTGTCAGTGCGAACCGGATGTAACCTTCACCAGAATCGCCAAACCCAACGCCGGGGGTTGCTACGATACCGGCTTTCTCGAGCAGTAGTCTGGAGAATCCGATGGAATCATAGTTGTCCGGGATCGGTGCCCATATGTAGAACGTTGCTTTGGGTGGTTTAACATCAATACCCATGCTACTGAGTCCTTTTAGCAGCACATCTCGCCGGTCAGCATATATCTTGTTCATATCAGTGACACACTGTTGAGAACTCGAAAGTGCAGTGATACCGGCTCGTTGTACGGCATCGAACGCTCCTGAATCGATGTTGGACTTGACCTTGCCAAAACCACTGATAATATCTCTATTACCAACAGCAAAGGCAATACGCCAGCCGGTCATGTTGTAGGTCTTGGACAGGGAATACAGTTCAATACCCACGTCCATGGCACCGTCCACACTCAAAAAGCTAGGTGACTGGTAACCGTCATAGACCATATCAGAATATGCATTATCATGGATCACAACAATCTCGTTCTCTCTGGCAAAGTCAACAACCTCTTCGAAGAACTTCAGGGGCGCTGTGGCCGAGGTAGGGTTGTTCGGATAGTTGAGGAACATGAGCTTCGTCTTATTTAGAACATCTGCAGGGATACCGTCAAGGTCCGGCAGGAAATCGTTTTCCTCAAGCAGCGGCATAATATGAGGCACTCCACCCGCAAACTGGGTCCCGATCTGATACACGGGGTAAGCAGGGTCCGGCACAAGGGCCACATCACCGGGGTTCAGGAATGCAAGAGGCAAATGAGCCACGCCTTCCTTGGAACCGATCATCGTGAGCGCCTCTGATGCAGGATCAATGTCGATACCTTTTGTATCCTTACACCATTGTGCAGCAGCCTCCCTGAACTCTATCATGCCGGTGTATGATGGATAGCTGTGAGTGGCAGGATCACGTACTGCCTCACACATGGATTCTACGATATGGGATGGAGTGGGCTGGTCCGGATCGCCTACACCAAGATCGATCACATCCACACCTTTGGATCTCATCTCTGCTTTTGCTTCATCGATCGTTGCGAATAAATATGGAGGTAGTGCGTTAATTCTGTCTGCGTACATTGGTTCACCTTATTGTATGATGGATTATTTATTTCATAACTATTGTAACCGCCTTTATTGAAGCAAACCTATTTAAGAATCATGGGTGCACGTCTGTACGATCATCAGTATATAAATTGCAGTTGCCCCATGGTTCAGAATTGATCGATTCAGATTCTCAGCACGACGGGGATCTGTGTCTGGAATCGGAATTTTTGTCCTTGATCCTAAACCCTATCTATATAAAAACCGATAAAGTTAAAATACAAAACACCGTGTTATTCCTAATTGAAAAATATGTATCCAATGTCGTCCCCTTCTACGACATATAAACTTAAAACAATTGCCATCAGCATTCTATTTGTAGCTCTGCTACCACTTCTTGCAGTACCTACACTGGCAAAAGAAGCAACGAGCTATGGAGTGGAAGGATCCATAACAGCAGCACTTCAAGGATCAGACATGGTTCTGCTGTTCTGTGCAGGCTCGCTGATACTCATAATTCTCCTCACAATTCCATTGTATCTGCAGGTAAAGAAAAGGATCTCAGAACTTTATCAGGCAAACAACGAACTCGAAAAAGACATTAGAATGCTGGAGCTCTCAGAACAGGAAGCTCAGCACTATGTCGATGAGCTTAAATTATCAAATGAGTTCAAAGACACGTTTACAGACATACTCCGCCATGATCTACTTAATCCTGCAAATGTGATCAAAGGATTTACACGGGTACTTCAAAGAGATGAATCCGATGAACAAAAGCAGAGATTCCTGCAACTGATCCAGATGAACAACGACAGAATAATCAATCTGATCGAGAACGCTGCCCAATTTGCAAAACTTGAAAGCTTTGAAATGCTTGATATGAAAAGGATCGAACTCAATAGTATCATTAAAATGTCCATCGAAGGTTTGCGGTTTCAGATCAATGAAAAACACATGAAGACCCTGTTCGAACCCAGCCATGAACATTATGTCATGGCAAATCAGATCATCGATACGGTATTCATTAACCTCATTTCAAATGCTATTAAATACAGCCCTGAGAACAGCAAAATACACATAAGTATTCAAGATAAGAACGAGTTCTGGAAGATCACCGTTACGGATTCTGGAGAGGGTATCCCTGATGAAGACAAAGAATACATATTTGACCGTTTCAGAAGAGTTAACAAGACCGATGTGAAAGGTACGGGGCTGGGGCTTGCCATCGTGAAAAAAGTAGTGGACCTGCATGGTGGCCTCGTTGGCGTAGAAGATAATCCTGGGGGAAAAGG
>JAIOTO010000134.1 GCA_021106765.1 Methanosarcinaceae archaeon | reverse complement strand
GGGACAGGGGAAGACAGTTCTCTGGCTGATATAGATAATGGTCTTATCGGCTATGTACTGGAAAACCCCATAAAAACGATTGCAGGGATATTGATAGGTGCCATTGTACTGGTCTTTTTCCTGGTGAAAAGATTCGTGAAGAATATATAACACTATCAAGAACTATCATGTGTGTACATGTGTATGCATATGTGTACATGTGTGTTGTTCCGATCCTGATAAAAAAGTGTTACATTTGGCAAACGATCTATTGAATGATACTGGACTGCCTTTGGCTATTTACTAGTGATACTAACTCTATTGTAATGATATAAATATTACAACTTGTTTGTTATAGATAATTAATAATATGCTTTATATTATGTATAATATAAAGAAAATATATCCATCGAAATACTTAAAACCTATTCATGACATGTATTGGCAGGTTCTGATGATGAAAGCGGTAATAGGATTAGAAGATGGAACAATTCTCAAAGGCACGGGTTTTGGTGCCAAAGGTATCGTTTGTGGCGAACTTGTTTTCACCACACAGTACACCGGTTATGAAGAGGCTCTGACCGATCCGTCCTACAAAGGTCAGATATTGATGTTCACATATCCGACAATAGGTAATTACGGTGTTAGTAGAGACTGTTTCCAGTCGGATGGGATAAAGGCTGAAGGTCTCGTTGTCAGGGAGGCCTGCAATGATCCTTCTCACCATTTATCGGCGCGCACGATATATCGTTTGATGGAAGATGAAGGAAAGCCCGGTATCGCAGGAGTGGATACACGTATGTTGACCATCAAGAACAGAGAACATGGTTCAATGCGTGCGGCTCTGATCACCGGTAGTGATGACGGAGAAGAGGCAGTTCGTATCGCACGTGAGCAGCCGGAGATATCAAAGATAGATCTAATATCAAAGGTCACCTGCAGGGAACCATATCAGCTAAAGAGTGATGCCAGTGTTCCGGGACAGAAGAAACATGTCGTAATTATCGACCTTGGCATAAAGAAAAACATCCTTGCAAGTCTGTTAGCACGTGGGATCGATGTGACCGTGGTCCCAGCTTCCACATCCATCTCGATCATTCAGTCATATGATCCTGATCTTCTCTTTTTGTCCAATGGACCAGGTGATCCACAGAATGCAACAGCAGCGATCAAAGCGGTAAAGGAATTTGCAGGCAAAGTACCTATTGCAGGGATCTGTCTTGGCCATCAGGTCATCTCGATCGCAATGGGTGCCGACACGTATAAGCTCAAGTTCGGACATCGTGGGGCAAACCAACCGGTAAAGGACCTTGCATCATCGATCGTTTACATCACGTCGCAGAATCATGGATTTGCTGTTGATGGAAAATCTCTTGAAAATACCGATCTATATATCACACATACCAATACCAATGACGATACCGTGGAGGGCGTTGCTCACAGGGATCTGGACATATTCAGCGTCCAGTATCATCCGGAGGCTCATCCGGGTCCAATGGATACAGAACGAATTTTCTTTGAAAAGGTTCTCAATATGATGGGGAGGAACGTATAATGCCAAAACGAACTGATATTAAAAAGATCATGTTGATAGGATCGGGACCTATTATGATCGGTCAGGCAGCGGAGTTTGATTTCTCCGGAAGCCAAGCATGTCGCTCCTTACGAGAAGAGGGTTTTGAGGTCGTACTTGTAAATTCGAACCCTGCGACCATTATGACAGACCCGGAAATGGCGGATGCTGTGTATATTGAACCTCTCGAACCCAAGATCATAGAGAAGATTATAGAAAAGGAACGTCCGGACGGCATTATTGCCGGTATCGGTGGACAGACGGGTCTGAATCTCACAAGCGAACTTGCGGAAATGGGTGTCTTTGAAAAGTATGATGTGGTCCTGATGGGTACGCCTCTTGATGCGATCACGAACACAGAGGATCGTGAGCTCTTCAAACAAACTATGGAAAATATTGGAGAGAGGGTTCCTCGCAGCAAGGCAGTTTTCTCTCTCAAAGAAGCTGAGGAGATGATCGATGTGCTGGGCCTCCCTTTGATCATACGACCTGCATACACTCTTGGCGGGGCGGGCGGAGGTATTGCTCATACACGGGAGGAACTTCTTGAGATCACAGAACGTGGTCTTTTGCGTAGTCGTATCAATCAGGTCCTGATAGAGGAGAGTGTACTGGGTTGGAAGGAATTCGAATATGAAGTGATGCGTGATTCCAATGACACCTGTATCGTGATCTGTAACATGGAGAATCTGGATCCTATGGGTGTGCATACCGGGGAATCAATGGTGGTCACTCCTTCCCAGACACTCAACGATGAGGATCATCAAATGCTGCGAAGTGCAGCTATCAAGATAATACGTACCTTTGGAATAGAAGGTGGATGTAACATCCAGTTCGCACTGAAGGATGGAGAATATCGGATAGTGGAGGTCAATCCACGTGTCTCGCGTTCGTCCGCCCTGGCATCCAAGGCCACAGGTTATCCTATAGCCAGAGTCACTGCCAAGATCGCTGTGGGTATGACACTTGATGAGATCCGTAATGATGTGACCAAAAAGACCCCTGCATCATTTGAACCCACGATCGATTACATTGTGACAAAGATCCCGCGGTGGCCCTTCGATAAATTCGTCACTGCCGACAAGACCCTCACAACAGCCATGAAGAGTACGGGGGAGGTCATGTCTATAGGCAGGACCATCGAGGAATCCCTTCTCAAAGCGATACGCTCCCTGGAGGTCGATATGGAATTTGGCAGTGGTAACTGGGACAAGCCAGAGATCACAACACTTCTGAAAACACCTACAAGTGAACGATTGTTTGTGATCTACCAGGCACTCAGGAATGGCTTTACAATAGATGAGGTATCTGAACTATCCGGCATAGATCATTTCTTTATCAAGAAGATCAATAATATAATCGAAATGGAAGATTCCCTGGAGAAAGGTCTCTTTGAAGATGGCGTGAACCTGGATCTTCTACGTGATGCAAAACGGATGGGACTGACTGATAAAAGGATTGCAGAACTGACATCGAGGACACATGAAGAGATCAATGATCTGCGCCGTGAGGCGGATATTGTGGTCACGTACAAAATGGTAGATACCTGTGCAGCAGAGTTCGAAGCAGCAACCCCATATTACTACTCATGCTATGAAACAGAGTGCGAGGCAAGACCTAGCAAGGCAAAGAAGGTCCTGATCCTGGGTGCGGGTCCGATCCGGATAGGGCAGGGTATCGAGTTCGATTACTGTACCGTTCACGCGGTTGCAGCCATACGTGCGGAAGGTATTGAGACCCACATAGTCAACAATAACCCGGAAACGGTGTCCACTGACTATGATACCTCTGATAAACTCTTCTTTGAGCCACTTACACTTGAAGATGTGATGAATATCATAGATCGTGAAAGACCATACGGAGTGCTGGTCCAATTCGGCGGTCAGACCTCTGTAAACCTTGCATTGCCTCTGCAGAAGGAACTTGAACGCCGTACAGATCTCGATACGATCATACTGGGTACATCTCCGGAAGATATCGATGTTGCTGAGAATAGGGAAAAGTTCAACCTGATGATGTCCAAACTGGATATCAACCAGCCGGATGCGGGATATGCAACCTCTCAGGATGAAGCAAAGGAAGTCGCATCGCGCATCGGTTACCCCGTACTTGTCCGACCATCCTATGTACTGGGCGGCCGCGCCATGGAGATCGTGTACGATCTGACGGATCTTGAGAGATATATGCGCGAAGCTGTGCGCGTTTCTCCTGATCATCCCATACTGATCGATGATTTCCTTGAGGGTGCTGTGGAGATCGATGTGGATGCTGTTTGTGATGGCAAGAATGTGCTGATCGGTGCGATCATGGAGCACATTGAAGAAGCGGGAGTGCACTCAGGAGATTCTGCCTGTGTTATTCCTCCGCATTATCTATCTGAAGATATACTTTCAGTTGTACGTGATTATACAAAGAAGATCGCTCTGGCGCTCAATGTCAAGGGTCTCATCAACATACAGATGGCAGAGAAGGATGATATGGTATACGTCCTGGAGGCGAATCCACGTTCCAGCAGGACAATACCGTTCGTCGCAAAATCTACCGGCCTGCCCCTTGCTAAAATTGCGGCACAGGTAATAATCGGCCATACCCTTGAGGATCTGGACTATATACGGGACAGAGAACCTGAGATCAATCACTATTCCGTAAAAGAGGTACTGTTACCATTCGACAAGCTTCCTGGTGCCGATCCATTCCTGGGACCTGAGATGAAGAGCACAGGTGAGGTTATGGGGATCGACTATGACTTTGGACGTGCATTCTTCAAAGCACAGTTGAGTGCCGAGAACCTGCTTCCTCTGACGGGAAAGGTCTTCATGTCCATCCGGAACGATACTAAAGGAGAGATCATCGATGTTGCACGCAAGATGGAAAATGCCGGACTCAGCCTGATAGGCACAAAAGGTACGGTAAACCATCTTGCAGAGCATGGCATTACCATGGAGACCATAAAAAAGGTCCATGAAGGAAGTCCCAACGCCATTGATATGATGCGTCGGGGGGAAGTTGCCCTCATTATTAATACCCCAACCTCAAAACAATCAAGAGAGGATGGATTCCAGATCCGCCGGGCAGCAGTTGACTTCAGGGTACCATACATCACGACCATCCAGGCAGCAATTGCTTCTGCGGATGCTATCGTTTCAATGAAGAAAGGAGAGCTTACGACCAAATCCATCAACGAGTATCATAAGGATATCTCGTATAATAGTTAAATGGATATATGCTCAGGGTCGTATTTGTCAGGTGCATAACATAACTATGATATGCATTCCTGATTCATATCTTTCATACATATCATACACATATTATACATCATATGAATATCATATAGATCATACATGTGCATATCCTATGTATGACCATATATCATAAAATTATATTAGGAAGGTAATGATATAATGTCAAAAAAAGTAGTACTGGCATATTCAGGTGGACTGGATACTTCCATCTGTATCCCTATCCTCAAAGAGGAATATGGATGCGATGAGGTGATAACGGTCGCAGTGGATGTAGGACAGCCCAAAGAAGAGGTAATACAGGCAGAGGAGAAGGCCAGAAAGATCAGCGATAGGCACTACACGCTTGATGTTCGGGAAGAGTTTGTACGTGATTACATATTCCCTCTTATAAAAGCGAACGGAGACTATGAAGGTTATGTGATGGGTACCTCCATTGCACGTCCCCTGATCGCCAAAAAGGTTGTCGAGATCGCAAACAAGGAAGGTGCAACTGCTCTGGCCCATGGATGTACGGGTAAAGGCAATGACCAGTTACGTTTCGAGGCAGTGTTCAGGCTTACAGATATGGACGTTTTCGCACCCATGCGTGATATGAACCTCACGCGGGAATGGGAGATCGAATATGCTAAGCAGCATAATATCCCTGTGTCGGTGACCTCTTCCAAACCCTGGAGCATAGATGAGAACATCTGGAGCCGGAGTATCGAGGGTGGCAAACTGGAGGAACCAGGTTATATTCCACCCGAGGAGATCTACCAGTGGACCGTTTCCCCGGAAAATGCACCCGATGGCCAAATCCTTGAGATTGGTTTCAAGGATGGTGTCCCTGTATCTCTTGATGGTAAGGAAATAGACAGCGTGGAACTGATCGAGCAATTGAACCGGATAGCAGGTTCCCACGGGGTTGGCCGTACCGATATGATAGAGGATCGGGTCCTTGGCCTGAAAGCCCGGGAAAACTATGAGCATCCGGCTGCTACCGTACTCCTGACAGCTCACAGGGATCTGGAGAAACTGGTACTCACACGTGCAGAACTCAAGTTCAAGGCCATGGTAGATGCGGAGTGGTCTGAACTTGCCTACTTCGGACTGGTGGATGAACCCCTGTACTCAGACCTCAATGCGTTCATTGATCGTACACAGGAAAGGGTTGCTGGAACGGTTACTGTTAAATTGTATAAAGGCAGCGTCATGATCCTGGCACGCACTTCGCCTTATGCACTCTATTCCGAGGAACTTGTGTCCTTTGATAGTGCCACCATCGATCAGAAGGATTCAGAAGGCTTTGCGAAATACCACGGTTTCCAAGCACGCCTGTACAGGAAATTTGTGGAAAATATCTGACGTGTGAATTCGTATGAAATTGTATGGGCACATACAGACTTATATGAAAATGTATGATGATGTATGAAACTATGCCGGTTGCAGACCATTATATGGTGCCATGTGAGGTTGTATGTGTATCACATACGACCGTAACATCTTTTTTTGGAGCATACAGGTAAACAGGAATCAAAATGTTCCGTGATGATATTGTCAAGGAGCTCCTTCGAAAAGGCGTTCATCTTACATCAATTATAATCATTCTTGTGTATGCTTTTTTTGGAAAACAGTTCATACTCATATTGTTAGTAGTATATCTTCTAGTGATACTGTTCTTCGAATATCTCAGGATCAAGCACAGGATCAAATTGCCATTATTTCATGGGCTCTTTCGTGAAAAAGAACAACATCGAATAAGCGGGCATGTTTATTTCACCATCGGAGCTATTGTGTCCATAATCCTATTCAACAGGGATATTGCTTATGCCTGCATCATGATGACAACATTCGGAGATGCGAGTGCTGCGCTGATAGGAAAGACATTTGGAAGGACGATTATTGCAGGAAATGGCAAAACGCTGGAAGGTTGTCTAGCTGAGTTTCTGGTGGATATGCTCGTTGGCTACATATTCATTGGCCACTGGTTCGTTGCGCTTATCATGGCAATCACAGCCACCGTCGTTGAAGCAACTGTGAACAAGATCGATGACAATCTGGTCATTCCAGTGGTTTCTGGGATGGTCGGACAGTTAACAGTGCTGTACATCACCGTGCTCTAAAGTGCATGTCCTAAAATGGATGCTAGCACTACTGCAGTTCAATGTCCCCCATTACTAAGATTGAGTCCCACCACCCCTATGATGATAAGTGCTAGGGACAACATCTTAAAAGCACTATTTGGCTCATTGAAGTACCAGATACCTATCACTGTAATACATGCAGTCCCAAGCCCTGCCCATATCGCATATGCAAGACTGAGATCCAATCTTTTTAATGCTAGCGTAAGCATGGCAAAACTGATCCCATAAAAGATGAATATAAAGATAGAGGGAAGTGTCCGGGTAAATCCTTCGGATAATTTCATGCAGGTGGTTCCGAATATTTCAAACATTATTGCCCCTACAAGGTAAAGATAGCTCATTCTATTTCTCCATGATATGATGACCTTAAACGGGATTATAATAGATATAATTATGTTTAAATATTAAACATTAAGACCTTTGATCTGACCGACAAAAAAGATGATACTTGGGTTTTATTCTCACTTTATTATTAAGAGGACTAGCATACACATCCATAGCTACCACCCGATATAGATGTGTATGCCACTCTACTAGTACCTCCCCACCTAAATAGATCGAAGTTCCCATCTCCGAATCTATTTTTCCGCGATTGGAAGAAACAATTTAACTTCCAACCACTACCTCATAGTACAAAGTATTAGTATATAGCATGAACGATGTTGAATTTTGTTTATCATTGAAACAACAAATTGCATTAAAAATTTTAACACAAAAATACTCATTCAATATCCAGATAGAACTCAGCATAT
>JAIOTO010000039.1 GCA_021106765.1 Methanosarcinaceae archaeon | reverse complement strand
CCATCACACCACCAAGTCCTCCACACAGCATAATTGCTCCGCGCTCCGCGATCTCACTCCCCACTTCTTCTGCAAGCTGTGCGATCCTCTCACCACAAAAACCTGCACCAATGACTCCTATTTGTATCTTCATGCTGTGATCACCTTATGATTGCTGATCAATTCAAGTATTACTGGATAACTGCATCAATCCTGCATATATTCTTTTTGTATCTCAACGATCTGTCCACTGTTCTTTGCTTTACAGTACTCTTCCAGAGGCTCCTTATTCATTTCCAGGAAGGTATGGCCCCAATTGAACTTGGATAGGATCTCCTCGGCCTGGTGCTTGTTCCCAAGAATGTGCAGTGCTGCAGCAAAGGCTTCTACGGAGTTCAGTTTGAACGGTCGTCCAAAGTTAACGGGGTTCGCTGCGACAAGATAGGGCAGGGCACGATGCCTGAGCTGGCGTTTCAGTAGCTGGGGAAACACCGATTCAACAGTATCCCAGGAGCAATCCAGTACGGTGATATCCTGCACACGAGAATCTTCGGGTGACAGCGCCTTTTCCGCGAAGGGATCAAGCAGAATAGATCCGCGGGGTATACGATTGACCTTCTCAAAAAGGCGAGCAAGCTCAAAACGTGCCATTTTCTTGCCAGTGCACTTCTTCGGATCACATTGGCGTGCATGGTAGATGTTGAGTTGTATTGCTCTTTCGTTGATGCCCTTCATGGAAGGATATTGTAATCCATTGAGGTTATATCTTTTGGATCGTAATTGGTCTTATGTATTATCGATCATGGTGCAAAAGGAACTGCTCATAATTCCATAAATTACAGTTGAAATGTTCCTCACTCACATACATATCAATACTATGAACATATGTCCACACAAAGAGCACGGTCACTTCGAATAGATTAATATGCCATCGATCGGCTATATGGCAATCACATGTCAGAAGACCCTATATCAAAGGCTGTCGAAAAATGGATACAGGCAGGCCGAGCAGAAACAGATTCCTGCAGAAAAATGCATTATTTCAACATGGCACTTGATATCCAGCCACATAATGTGAAGGCATTGAACTATAAGGGCATCCACTATCATCAATTGGGGCAGTATCATGATGCGATACGATGTTATGATGCCATACTGCGAGGTGGACGTGTCAGCAATCCTGCCCCGGTACAGTATAACAAAGCAATTACCCTGCGAAAAATTGGGGAATACGATGTTGCTCTCGTATTGATCAAACGAGTACTCAAGCATGATCCTGAGAACGAACAAGCCCTGAAAGCCAAAAAGGAACTTGAGAATATTTTTAAGCAACAGGAACAATCATTCAGTAGTGGTATTACGAGAATGTCCGAAAGTCGGGGGGCAGATGCCATGTACGCCGAATGGGATCCGCCCGCAATATCAACTCTGGTCAGCAGGATACATTATGCTGACTGGGGAACCTACAAGCGCCAGCAGTCGTTTGGAGTGGATGATATCAAGGAGGGAGTTGTCAGGGACAAGTTGGAATCGCATGCCTATTGTTGTGGGAGTTGTGACCATTCCTTACAAGGAATATGCAGGTATGGAAAAACAAAAGGCATGAGGTTTTCAGAGAGGGCTATATGCAAGCGTTTTAGACCGCAGAAGCTACGATAGGGTTTTGTGACCGTGCCGCAGATCGTGTGTGCAGTTTTATTGTCTGTTCTCATGTACTGGGATACTGGCATGATCGAACTTTATCCTTATTTCACCTTATCCTCATACATGTCCCACAGGATGTTTTCGGATTCACAGGTCCAGTAATTCATCAATGACCTCAAGCAGATCCCTGACCTCTACCTTGCTTTGTGCAATGTCCCTGCCCATCTTGAGGTTGTTGACACAGAAGGGGCAGGTTGTCACCAGGATATCTGCTATCATGGCCTGTTCCATTCGTCGGGCAGCGATCTTCCCTGCGACCTCAGGGAATCCGGATCTCACACCTCCGCCTCCGCCACAGCATCTGGCCATTTCCCTGTTATCTTTCATCTCAACGAAGTTAACCTTGGGTATTTTCTGTATCATCGTCCTGGGTGGTTCGTAGATACCCAGGTGCCGGCCGATGTGGCACGGGTCGTGGTATGTCACGGTTTTCTCGTATGGTTGCAACGTAATATCCTGTTCGTTCAGCCATTCGGTAAAATGCAATACCCTGAAAGGCAGCTTACGGAATTTGGGGTATTCCTTCTTGAACATTCTCAGGCATCCTGCACATGAGAAAAGTACGGTTTTGGCACCGGTAGCTTCGATGGCCTTGAGGTTCGTATCTACCTGTGTCTCAATATCCTCGTCCGGAAAACCCAATCTGCTCAGGACACTCCCACAGCAAACCTCATCGAGTAATGTGTAATCTGCATTCAGCTTTTTCAGGATGGATATTCCAGCTTTAGCTGTTTCGATATTCCGGTATGCAGCGGTACATCCTGTATAATATGCTATCTCTGCCTGGCGTGGTGCCTCGCCCAGCATTTCTTCCCGGCTCTGTGTTTCTTCAAAAGGATTCCCAAATCGTTTTATGGATCCTGCGATCCTTTTCTGTCCTTCATTGGCCAATCCTGCGGCGACGATATCCTTTCTGGCAGCCTCAACAACATCTACAACAGCTGTAGAGGAAGGACATCTACGGGTGCAATCTGTACAGGTGGTACACTGGTAGAGTCGTTCCATTACTGATCCATCAGGCTCGATATCACCGCAGTACAAGCCATAGCAAAGCGACATTCTACCCCTTGCCGCAGACGAATCCCATTCGATCTCCTCAAACACCGGGCAGACCTCTTTGCAGAATCCACATTGGGTACAGTTGATGAGTTCCTTTCGCCATTTTTTCAGGTTCTCTGTTCTCATTCACTCATCCTCCATATGGTATCGCAGGTGAGTAATGAAGTTCTCGTTCCAGTCCATTATCTTGTATGGGTTCATGATATTATTTGGGTCAAGTCCTCTTTTGATTATCTTCATAGCGTTGATGCTCGAGGCACGCTCCTTTAGGAAGAACGGTGCTTTTGTGATCGCTACGCCGTGTTCTCCGGTAACGGTCCCGCCCACTTCCATGACTT
>JAIOTO010000059.1 GCA_021106765.1 Methanosarcinaceae archaeon | reverse complement strand
TTTGCTTCCTCAGCAACCAGTTTGGCACGTATCATTGTCTCTTCTACTTGCTTGCGCTCACTAACATGTCCCATTCGCTCAGCAACTGCATCGATCAGACTTCGCTCTTCTTTCAAGAAAGGACCCTCATCCATCTCGGGTCTATTTTTCAGATAGAATACCTCTAAAGTACCTAACTGCGCCTTGTTCACAATAATGTTACTGTTTTGTTTCCATGAAGTCTCCTGGAAATTGTCAGTTTGGTAAATATTATCATCAAAAAATATTCGTGCACATGCAATATCCGGATATTGCCAGGCATCCGGAAGCAGGTTCACGACCTTCTGAAGAGTATCCCCCATTGGAAGATCCCTCTCAATGATCATTGAAATGCCATAAAAGCAACTCAGCTCTTTAATCCTTTCCCGCAGATCAGCTTCCATTTTCGTCCGTCTCAAATGAGAATGTTTTTTAAATGGTTTGTTCATGATACTAACGCGCCCTCATACACATAAAGTGTCCATAAAACCATATGGAGAATGTCTATATTATACTTTCCATAGATGTAATCCAAAAACGAATCGTATTAAATAAGTTCACTCGCTACATCTTTCAACTTTCCTTTTTATAATCCGAAGTGACAGCCTACAGTATGTCAAAAATTCAAATGTCACAGATCCAATCCGCTCTCCTATCCTCAACCCCAATCATCGAAGGCAACTCAGTCACCCTCTCAATCGTGAAGACCGACACAAAGGCATACACTCCGACGAGTGATGAGTACACGCTCACCAAATGTGCCCTGGAATCATCTGCAGATACCTGGGAAGGCGGGATCATCACCGTCAATCACACCCATCTGGAGAAGGGGCAGATATCGAGCGCATGGTTCGAGGATCCGTTCGTCTATGCTCGACTCGAAGGTCTTTCAACCGAAGCAGTCGACGCGATCAACTCCGCTGCATATCGTGGTGTCTCGCAGGAATCGCAGCCAGTTGAAGTCAAGAGCGACAAGCAGATCACGAAACTCAATGGAACGGGGGTCACCCTGGTATTTTTCCCAGAGACTCCCGCATGCACCATGACAAACGGCTGCAGGGTCGCGAGTTCCAACTTTCCCTGTTAAACTGTTCGTTCAAAACTTAGAACTCTTTGAACGACTGAACCTGCTCTAGCAGCATCCCTTCGACCATGATCGGAGATTTACGCTGTGCATTCGTAAGTGCCTCAGATAATTTGTCCTTTTTTTCTGCATATATTGTAAGGACAGGATCACCTTTCTTTACAGATTCACCATGCTTCTTATGGATCTGCACACCCGCCCCCTTGTCATTGGGAGCACCTGCTATCCGTGCGATCTGGATCAGGCGTTTATTGTCGAACTCGATCACATATCCATTGGTGGGGGCCATTATCTGAGCAGTATATTCTCCAATGATGATGTCCTTTGATGTTACCTGAGGATCTCCTCCCTGGATCTCTATTAATTGTTTCAGTTTCTCAAGGGCTTTGCCATTTTTGATCGTCTCTATCGCAAGGTCATGTCCCTTGCCTTTGGCAGCCACCCCCCCCATCTCAAGCATCATACCAGCAAGAACTGCACTTTTCTCGATCAGGCTGTTGGGACCCTTGCCACTTTCAAGCACCTGGAGAGCTTCCCTCACTTCCAGAGCCGGACCCACAGTCCTGCCAACCGGAGATGAACCATATGTCAGGGCACAGTCCACGTCCATTCCCAGTCGATCTCCCAGATTGATCAGGTCACGGGCAAGCTTTCGGCCTTCCTGAACGTTAGCGATCTTCGTACCAAGCCCCGTAGGAATATCAATAACAACATTATCAGCTCCTACAGCCCCCTTCTTTGCCATGATAGAAGCCAGCATCTGGCAGTGTGGATCAATGGATAATGGATATTCTACCTTGATCAGTTTATCATCAGCCGGAGCAATATTTGTGGAACCACCCCACACCAGCACCCCTCCTACCTTCTCGGTCATCTCCTTGACCTCTTCTGCAGAGAACTCTACTGGTGCCAGGATCTCCATGAGATCTGCTGTACCACCAGCACCCGTAATTGCACGTGAACTGGTCTTTGGTATCAACAATCCATTGGCTGCAACTATCGGGACGATCAATAATGAGATCTTATTGCCGGGGACACCTCCAATAGAATGTTTGTCCATGATAGGATGCGTGTTAAACTCAAGTTTATCTCCAGTATCGATCATTGCACGGGTGAGCCACTCGGTCTCATCATCGGTCAGATCGTTTATGTACGTTGATGTCAGGAACGAGGAAAGCTCGATCTCGCTAAGGTTCTCTTCGACGATATCCTTCACAAGATCATAAATCTCTTCTTTTTCAAGTTTCTCTTGATCCATGACCTTTCTGATAATACGTGTGGATCGGGGCTTATCAACAGGGAACACCTCCACGATCTCGGTCCATTCTCTGCGAAGTTGTTCCTTTATTTCGTGGTATAATCCGATCATACCCGGAGCGATCATGTCTTCTGTGAAATCAACGATCGCTGTCAGAGTGGTATGCCCCTGAACTCGCACCCTGTCACCTTCATAGACACCCAATTCTTTCGCGTCGATCGTGTTAAGTACTACTTTGTATTTGCCAACCTTGATATCAATGGGCTGCACTTTTAGTTCCAATCATCTCACCTTCTCATAGTTATCACTATTTCTATATTTAAATAGGTGGGTCCTATACAGTATGTGGGTAAGGAAATTATGGATCTGGCATTATTCATTATTTATGTTCCATTGTATTTGCCGTTATCAAAAGTTATATATAGCATATTACTCAATGATAATAATAATTATAATATGTATGGTGCATTTGAAACAGAGTGATTGCAAACAGGCAAAACTTAATAAAGTTGATGAACAATTGGTGCTTTAATGTTTTTCTATTCAAAGCTTAGAACATATAAGTGGGGCACATATAAATTGATATATCTAGGAGTCTGACAGTGGCAGCAAAGATATATACGATCGCTTCAGGGAAGGGAGGTGCGGGCAAGACGACCGTATCAGTAAATCTTGCAACTACTATTGCAGGGTTTGGAAAAAAGACCCTTTTGATAGATGCGGATATTGGAATGGCTAACTTAGGACTTATGTTGGGTCTTGACAATACTCCGATCACACTCCACGATGTTCTTGCAGGATCAGCCAATGCCAAAGAAGCCATCTATGATGGGCCTAATGGACTGAAAATACTTCCTGGTGGACTTACTCTTAAGGGTTACTATGATTGTGACCTTGACCAGTTAGAGAATGTGATCAAGGACATCAATGACCAGTTCGATTTCATCATTATAGACACCCCATCCGGTATCAATAAGGATGTTATGGTGAGCTTGAAATTGGCTGATGAGGTGATCTTGGTCGTTAATCCAGAAGCGATGTCGGTTGCCGATACAATGAAGACCCGATCACTCACTAGAATGTACAACAAGAATGTAAAAGGTGTGATCCTGAACAGGATGGATCCATCGTCGCAAGAGGATATCGCAAAAAAGATAGAGAATTCGCTTGATAGCAAGATCATTTCAACAATATATGAGGATACGATCATTAGCAAATCCGTTTCATTGAGGTCACCCATAGTCATCAAGTACCCACAGTCCCCATCCGCCATCGCGTTCAAGAGGGCTGCCGCCTTGATGACTGATATAGAAGTTCCTGAAGAAGATTTACAGGTGTCCCATACGAAAAATGATCAAGGTTTTCTTGGTCGAATACGATCTCTGCTCTTTGGTTGAAGCATTAAGGTTCAAGTTCGAGTATTAGGATGTGATGTCATGGTTCAAAGTTCAGATCCCCAGCAAAAAGACGATGAGAATGAAGACATAAACGTACCTGAAAAGGTGCAGAAGATGCAGGATGCTGGTTTGATCTCAGATGTTCAGGACCTGTCATCACTGGAAAAAGATAACAGTAAGAGCAATGAAGGAACAGAAGAAAATAAAGAAGGAGAACAGAAGAAAAAGGAAGAAGACGAAGAGGATTCGGAAGATCTGTTCTCACTTGTGGACGACTCACTGTTAGAACTTTCACGCGAAGGGGACGAGATCGATGCCGATGGAATTATGCAGATGTTGGAGAGGTCAAATACACAACTCGAGACCGATACAAAATTACCAGATGAAGTTAAAAGCGTATGGGAAGATGCTATTAGAGAAATGGTTAAAGAAGATGAGAACAATAAAATAACAGAATCAGTGGGACAAGAAAAAGTATCCATATTACAGAAGATACAGGATCTCTTCACACGATCTGATCATACGGTAGAAGAATATAATGTTGTAAAACATGGACCTCTTGTAAATTTTGCTTTGCCAGAAGGTACTAATTATAAGGAAATAGATAACTACGAGATCGAACCGCCGTATTCGTATATTCGTATCGTATATGACCCGGATCTGCATGAATATCAATATCAGGTGATCGAACCTGAACTTTCAGAAAAGGAAAAAGAGCTACTGGAAAATATTAAGATACGTCTGGTCGAGACATTGGATGTAAATTTAAGAGATATTACCAAGGCCAATGCTAAGACATATCTTAGAGAGCATGTGGATATATTCATGAGAGATTATCGGATCGAGCTTTCTCCGGTAAACCATGAAAAGATCATGTACTACATCACACGGGATTTCCTGGGATATGGTGAGATCGATGCACTTATGAAAGATAAAGGTATAGAGGACATCTCCTGCGATGGACCAAATACACCCATATTTGCTTACCATCGCAAGTATGAATCCATACCCACCAACATTAATTTTGATAACGATGAGATACTGGACTATTTTGTGATCCGTATCGCACAGATCTGTGGAAAGCACATATCCATTGCAAATCCACTTCTTGATGCTACAATACCAGATGGATCACGTATCCAGCTAACCCTTGGGAGAGAAGTCACTACACGCGGAAGTACTTTTACTATCAGACGTTTTAATGAGAATCCTATTACTCCATCTGATCTTGTTGCCTATCACACATTCTCAACGGCTATGATGGCATACCTCTGGCTTGCTGTTGAATCCAGCAAAAGTATAATATTTTCTGGGGGTACGGCCTCTGGTAAGACAACTGCTATGAACGCTATTTCAATGTACATTCAACCAGAGATGAAGATCGTTTCTATTGAGGATACAAGAGAACTGAACCTTTCACATCCTAATTGGATACCTGGCGTTACGCGTGAGGCTTTTGCAGGAGAGGAGAGAGGTTCTATACAAATGTATGAGCTCCTGCGTGCATCACTTAGACAACGTCCGGAATACATACTGGTGGGGGAGGTCAGGGGTGCAGAGGCCTATGTGTTATTCCAGGCAATGTCCACCGGGCATACCACATTCTCGACAATACATGCAGATTCTGTCCAATCCATCGTTCACAGACTTGAGAACCCACCGATCAATGTTCCAAGGATCATGATACAGGCATTGGACATTGTTGCTGTACAGGCACAGGTAAAAGTGGGAGATGAACGCGTCAGGCGATGTAAATCACTCACTGAGATCGTAGGCGTAGATCCAAGGACTGGTGAATTACTCACGAATGAAGTGTTCACATGGAGTGCAGCAAATGATATGTTCCAATATTCAGGACGTTCCTATGTGATCGAAAGTGTTATGGAAAACACAGGATGGGATGAAGCACGGGTTCGGGAGGAATTACAACAGCGTCAGGACGTCCTTGAGTGGACGCGGCTGAAATCAATCGATGATTACAATGACTTCTCAAAGATAGTGGTCGCATACAAGAGAGAACCTGAAACGATTATGAAATTGGTAAGGCAGGATCTACATGGCTAATTCATATTTCAGTTTTGCTTACAGTGTATTCGGCTCGTATTTCCTGAAGAGGAGATTGAAGTATCAATCCTTGCGACAGAACCTTCTGAGAAGTAGGATGAACATAGGTTATGACATGTACCTTTCAGGTGCAGTGTTGACAGCGATCCTGTGCACGATCGTGATGTTCATCTGTTTTAATCTGATAATATCAATAATAGGTATTCCGGAGATCCCTGGTAGTCGATTACAGATCCCAGCATGGACAGCAGATTATATTGCCTATAAAGCAGTCGCTTTCCATATCATTGGGAGTATCATATTGGGAGGAGGATGCTTCACTATTGTATATAGATCCGTTATTGTATATCCTGCTATCGTCGCTGCTGACAGAAAGCGCAAGATCGATCAGATATTACCATCTGCTATCAATTACATGTCCGCAATGTCCGGTGCCGGCATACTACCTGTGAACCTTTTCCGAGCCCTTGCGTCCAATAATATTTATGGGGAGGTCTCAGTCGAAGCAAGGTATCTTGTCCGTGATCTTGAGATGCTGGGAAATAACCTGGTAAGTGCAATGAAAAATCTTGCTGTCACAACACCGTCTTCAATAATGCAGGAGTTCTTGCAAGGGGCGATAACGGTCGTAACTTCGGGGGGAGAACTGGAACCATATTTCAAGATAAAGATGGAACAGTATATCATTGAGAATCGGCAGCGTCAGAAGGAGTTTCTTGAGACGCTGGGTCTTCTTGGGGAAACCTATGTAACAGCCTTTGTTGCAGGCCCTCTTTTTCTTATTATTGTCATTTCTATTATGTCCATCATGGGCGGAGCTGATATGTTGTTCTTATATGCACTTGTCTATGCGATCGTCCCTGTAGGGAGTATTTTGTTCATTGTTCTGATAAGCACCATTACGCCGGAGGAGTGATATAATGGCAAGAAACACTTCAAACAAAAATGAACCCACAGTTTTGAGCGACGGACAGATCCGGGAACTGGAAGACCATGCCATAGATATGCGACTTGATGAAGCGGGAGAATATATCAGAATAAAGGAATTCTTGAAAGATCCCTTTGGAGCATTTTATAAGTATCCTTCCTATGCCATGTTCTTCAGTGGACCTTTGGCCTTGATCTTTTTGATCATAGGTCTGAATCTCACATGGGGCACAATACGTGTTGACGATGTGGCTATATTTTCGGTTGTCATTTTTATCACGCCTCCTGCAATTACTTATTACAAGAAACGCCATCATGTGAATAAGATCGAAGAGTTCATGCCAAACCTCCTACGTGATCTTGCCGAGATGAGCAGAGCGGGGCTCACTCTACCTGCGGCTGTGAATACAGTATCTAAAGGCGAATATGGGGAAATGACCGGGGAGATAAGGACGATGAATGCTTCTATGTCATGGGGCGTTTCTTTTGAGAATACACTTGAGAACTTTGCTGCACGCTTGAACACACCTCTGATCTCACGTGCAGTATCACTGATCACCCAGGCGAACCGTGCGGGTGGAAAAGTATCCTTTGTTCTGGATGCAGCGGCGAGGGATGCAAGTGAAATAAAGACACTTGAAAGGGAACGCCGTGGGAACATGGCGGTCTATGTGGTCATTTGCTACATGGCATTCTTTGTATTTATTTTCGTGATCTTGATGTTATCGTCAAAGTTCGTGCCGGTAATGGCTGAAGCAGGTCAGGCAGCTTCTGCTGCGGGAGCTGGTAACCAGTTCATTGGTTCATTCGATCCTGGAACATTCACACGTATTCTGTTCCATGCATCTGTTATCCAGGGATTTGTAAGTGGACTGGTGGCCGGACAGATGGGAGAAGGTGAGGTTTCAGCGGGGTTAAAACATTCCCTGATCCTTATGATCACAGCATGGGCTGCGTTTACACTGATGATATGATATGTGGAAAGAGTTACGGGTCCAGCATTGAAAATGCCTGTTTACCTCTTTTCCTTATATCAGAGAACAGATCGTTGCCATGAGCATCAATACCGACAACAAGGGGACCAAACTCCTTCATCTCAAGCAACCATACGGCTTCCGGCATCCCAAGATCCAGCCAGTGCACATCTGATACATTCGTGATAGCACCTGCAGCAAGGGCTGCACAGCCACCGGTATAAGCCAGATAAACACATTTGTCCTCAAGGGATCCTGCGACGCCGGTCATGCCACCCTTACCTATAAGGGCACGAACCTGGTATTTATCCAGAAGAGGAGGCGTCAGTTTAGACATCCTTCCACTGGTGGTGGGACCGGCTGCGATGGGAACCCAATCTCCGTCTTTTTTCTGCATCAGGGGTCCACAGTGATAAATAGCAGTCCCGTCAAGACCAAATGGAAGTTCCTCCTCCATAACTGACATCTCAAGTATCCTTGCATGGGCCTCATCGCGGGCTGTGAGTACGGTACCACTCAAATAAACCACATCACCACATTGTAATTGTATGATATCGTCCTTTGAAAGGGGAGTGGTCAGATGGTATTCCATTATCGTTCACCTCCCAGTGTGACCGATGCGTGCCTGTTCGCCCAACATTGGATATTCACGGCAACAGGAAGGGATGCAGTATGGCAGTGAGCGGTCCTGATATGCACGGCCAGAGCAGTGGTATCGCCACCCAGACCCATGGGGCCAATACCCAGAGAATTTATGTCGTTCAGCAGTCCCTTTTCGAAATTGTCCATGTGATCTACATCTTCAAGCAGGGCAGCCTTTGCTAACCGTGCAGCCTTATCAAATGAGCCACCAATTCCGACTCCTACTATGATCGGAGGACAGGGCATTCCTCCAGCATTGAGCACGGTCTCGAGTACGAACGTCCTGATACTGTCAACCTCGGTGGGATTTAGCATTTTCAATGCACTCATGTTCTCAGAGCCCGCACCTTTTGGAGCAACGGTAATGGTCAGTTCATCAGAGTCATTGAAAGCATATTTGATATCCGGCAGACCCGCCCCGGTGTTATTGTTGCTGTTCGTCCGTTTGAGAGGGTCCACAGCATTGGGACGCAGGGGAACTATCTCAGTGGCAAGTCTGGTCGCTTCGACAATAGCATCCTCTATATTGAAATCCATAATCAGCTTCCTTCCGATATCAACAAAAAATATAAGGATGCCTGTGTCCTGACACATGGGAATAGCATGCTTGCTTGCAAGATCGATATTGCGGAGGATCGCCTGTAACTGTGCGCAGGCGACCGGGGATGACTCGATCATCTCAGCCGCTCGTATGGCCTCAACAACGTCTTCCGGCAGGATCGTCTCAGCCTGTGTGATGATATCGATGATGGCCGTGATCACATTTTCGCGTGTAATGTTGTTCAAAAGAAATCACCTGATATTGTGTAAAGATGCAGGTAGTGTCCTTATCTTGCTGTAAGTTCACCTATACACAATCCTCATTACTCCTCAAACAATAAATATCTATTTCAAATGATCCAATCCTCATTACGATCGAACAGTGTTGACACTCCCAAGCTCAATAACGATCCTTCATTTGGAAATGGACGTTCTGAAGCTATTTTTAAACAGAAGATAGTAAAGCTGAAACTATGAACGTAAAACAGACCATTACCCTGCTCGTCTGCTGCATTCTTGCAGTTAGTCTTATTGCTTCAATAATATTGGCTCATGAATTCAAATCAAGCGCTCATCCATACTGGTCACCGAACGGTCAACGAATTTCATTTGTTTCCACAGGTACATACAACCCACTAAGTACAGAAATCTGGGTGATGGACAGCAATGGATACAATGAAGTACAGTTGACATCTTTTGGCTCAGCAGACACCCATACGTTCAATCCATGGTCTCCTGACGGCACCAAACTCCTCTACATGTCAGCTTACAGTGGAAGTTATGAATTGTGGATTATGGATATCGATGGTTCAAACAAAAACCGATTAACTGAGAGTGCACACCTCGAAAACTATCTAGGTATGAG
Organism: Methanosarcinaceae archaeon; assembly: GCA_021106765.1. Lineage (GTDB taxonomy): Archaea > Halobacteriota > Methanosarcinia > Methanosarcinales > Methanosarcinaceae > JAIOTO01. Next base: position 218 of record JAIOTO010000059.1, on the reverse strand, counting down.
AGGATGGGATGCTTCGTGGAGTACTGATGGTTCACAGATCGTTTATGTGTCTGCATCTTCTGAAAACGAGAATGTTTGGGAAACTGTGGAGATAGATCAAAAAGAAGAAACAATGTTCAACATCTCGAATACTTGTCAAGATTCTGATATCTGGATAATAGATAGTGATGGTACCAATAACACAAAAATTACAGACAACGGGAAACAGAACCTGGGAC
>JAIOTO010000086.1 GCA_021106765.1 Methanosarcinaceae archaeon | reverse complement strand
TAATGCACACGAGGGAACTGTACCAATAGAACTATGCACCAGTGATGCAGAGAAAGCAGAAGAAGACATCTGCAAAGATATTATTGAAGCTCACAATGGTAGGATCTGGATCGATGAAACAGACAACATCATGAACATTCATATCGATCTTCACTTGACCACCGACGATGCTGGAATATAATATCGAACTCATCTACAAGCCTCGACCTCAGATCTCCGTTCAATGATCCCGGGACATGCCAGACTAAGTATTTTTGATCTGCGAGATTGAAAGATTTCCACTATTTTCCCAGCCTGCAGGTCAACATTGAGCATATTAGTGATAAGTTCCACCATTAGAAAACATTTAAACCATCAGGTCTATTCTATGACCATGACCAGATACTTTGAGATACTACAACGGGACGGCGCAGCAAGGATTGGAAAACTGCTGCTCAAAAATGTGATATCTACTCCATATGTCCTGAACACGATGGACCTGCATGATATCGACAACAGTTCCATTCTGGACGGCGGATCCCTGTGGTCCTCCGTGGATCCGGAAACAGATCCGAAACGGTTGCAGCAGCTACGTGAGCGATGCGGTGAGAATGTATTGATCATCCTGCCCCACCGATCCTATCCACCGGACGCACCCGATGATGAGGTACAAAAAGCACTTCCGGAGGATGATCATCCGCTCGGGGGAGCCATCGGGATAACGTTGCGCCCGGGGCAGCCGGTAGCAAAGAGCGACATGTATGTAATGGAAGGAGCTGGATGTTTTGAGAATAAGGCACGTGATATGATCCGGGGAATGCTGGCAATGAAAGAAGCAATCCCTGCGGACACCGCTGTATATGTTCCTGATCTGGCCCTTCCTGAAAACGCTGCAATGCTCGCCTACCTGGGAGTGGACGTGGTGGACACTACCCGTGCCATTGTTTCCGCATACAAGGACATCTATCTAACGTCCGCAGGAAGTCACTATCTGGACTCAATGACCGAGCTACCGTGTCGCTGCCGCCATTGTGCTGACCTGGACATCAATGAACTCAGATCGATGGAAAAGAAGAAGCGAGCACAGATTATCGAGAGACATAACGTGGATGCACTTGAGGCTGAAATGGCACTGGCCAGGGAAAGGATACGCAACGGTACCCTGCGTGAATACGTGGAGGGAAGTTGTCGCAACCGTCCCTGGCTGACCGCAATGTTGAGGCTGCTCGATATGGAATATACCTATATGGAAGAGCAAGCACCCATTGTGCGACCCCGTGATATGATCGCAACCACAGGCGAATCCCTGACCCGACCTGAAGTGGTGCGCTTTGCAAAAAGGGTACATGAGCGATATTCCCCTCCTGAGGCCGACATCCTGGTGCTTCTGCCCTGCTCGGCAAAAAAACCTTACTCCATATCGAACTCACATTACCGCTTTATTAATGCAATGGGAAAATACCGAAAGTATGTACATGAGGTTATCATTACGTCTCCACTTGGAATCGTACCTCGTGAGCTGGAACTCACCTACCCTGCCGCCAACTATGATACCACTGTGACCGGATACTGGGACGCTGAGGAGCGAAAGTGGGTCCAGGGATGCCTCGAGCAATATCTGACCAAACACTCATATTCCCATATCATCGCCCATGTGGATGGAGCTTATCGCGAGATCTGTGAAGCCGTTTCTGAAAAACTGGGAATCGAGTTCACCTATACCTGTCAGGATGGTGTGACCTCTCCCACGTCCCTTGGAACATTAAAACGAACGCTCTCAGACCTTACGAGCGGAGCCAGAAAACGCCATGATCCCAGACAGGACCTTATGCGCTCCATCGCAGACTACCAATTCGGCAGCGGTGCAGGGAAACTCATCATCCCTGACGGAGCGACTATCAAGGCACCATTCCCAAAACACCAGGTATTCCTGAACAAGGAACAGATAGCGACCCTTGTGCCACAGTATGGCATCATTGCACTGACGGTTGCCGGTGCCCGACGCCTTCTTCCTGAAGAGGAATATATTGTCACGATCGATGATTTTGTCCCGAAAGGTTCCATACTGGCACCCGGTATTACTGGAGCAGACCCGCAGATAAGGATCAACGATGAGGTGATCGTTATAGGTAAACGTGCCCTGTGTATCGGGCGTGCCCTTATGAGTGGACGGGAGATGCAGGAATCGAGCCGTGGTATTGCGGTGGACCTGAGACATGTGAAGAAGATCCATTAAAATATCGTTGAAATATCTTGATTTTTGTAGAGGATGTGCTTCCTGATGATCATAAGAAAATTTGAGCCACATGATTTCGAAGAGGTTATGACCATAGAGTCAGCGGTCTTTACCGAGCACAACCCCTATTTCTATATGAATTTCTATGAAATGAACAGGGACACTTTTCTTGTGGCCCAGGAAGACAGGAGGATCGTTGGCTTTGTGGTTGGATATCGCTCGGGTCCGGATGAGGGGAGGATCTTCACACTGGCTGTTGGCGAAGATTTCAGAAAGCAGGGTATCGGTTAGAGTCTGGCCTGTGCTATCGTCGATGAGTTCCATTCGGGTGGTCTGCAATATGTAAAGCTCGAAGTCAGGGCCAGCAACTATCAGGCTCAGAAGCTCTACCGCCGCCTGGGATTTGTGTCATGCTGGACCGAAACGGGCTACTACTCTGACAGAGAGAGTGCTATAATCATGAAAATGCGTATATCGCCCCTGCGTCAACTAGGTACGGCAAAACAACTCGGACAGCTCATAGCAAACAGGCATAGGCCAATATTTCTAAGACCAGAACCTTTTTAATTGCTATCTGAGGCTTTATGATCCATTTTTTTTGCAAATTCCTGCATTCTCACAGACGTTCTGGCAGCACCAGAATATTCGTCATCGGACATTATTGATGCAAGATCATTGCCCAGAACAAAGATCGCATGTTTGTGCTCCGTTTTGCTGCGATGAATATGCATCGGGCTGATAGCCAGCGATTGATATTCTTTAAAATCATTATCCATACCCTGAGCTTCCATATATGTTTTGATCTGGGACAGCAACGTATGTAACTGGATCAGTTCATCTTTTTGCATAATAACAACCTGCTCATCAATAAGCACTGTTAATCTTACAACAAATAACTGATCCATTCAGATAAAACCATTACTAACGGAAAACAGATTCCTAGTAATAGGTATTATAGATTTCGATTTATTGTTTATGGATAATGATGAGGATATGCATGAAAGATCATCCTTCTCTATCAGTTCAGCCAGTGCTCCCTGGAATGCATCGGGGATCGGACTGACATAATGTACAGACTATATAGTTTGGAAACGAAAAAATGGGGGATGAAAATCCCCCACAACAGATCAGAAATCCTTTGCTGTGTAGACCTTTACTGACACAGGACTCTTTGTTATGTTACCTTTCTTCACGCCAACAAGATTATTGATCCCTTTGTTCGATGCGATGTCAAGTATACGCTGAGTTACAACGCCATCAAAGACGACCGTCTTTACAGAATCATCAGCATCTTTAAGGGTATTTACAAGATCACGGACCGGTATTTCACCAACGACCTTGTTATCCGTGTTCAATAGACGTGCACCCAGTGTACCCATCAGAGCATCTGAATGGGTCTTGAACTTCTGTGCAACAGATGACAGTTTAACACGTTTGGGCTTGCTTGACCTTTGTTTGCTGGATTCATCGCTTGTTTTATCAGGTCGCTTCTCTGTATTCTCAGGCCGTTTCTCCGTATTCTCAGGCTGAGCCTCCGTTTTGGTAGTAGCTTGTCTCTTGCTACCAGTAGAAGCTTGTCTGGTACGAGTGGGCTGTGTACGTTTCATTCTTGTTGACACACGTGGGGCCCTGTCTTTCTCCGAAGATTCGGATCCATCATCATCTGAATCATGTATGGAGTATATATCCATCGCCTGTTCAACCGGGATCTTCTGTCGAAGCGAACGCACGATCTCTCGTTGAACGATATCCTCTACACTCTTCCCGTCCGGTGCACGGGCAACATAATCGATATCCGCAACCTGCAGAAGTTCCTTGATTATCATTTTGCCACCACGATCACCATCTGTAAAAGCGGTGACGGTCTTTCGTTTGGTGAGCTCTGCGACCTCAGGCGGGACGTTCGTTCCACCAACACAGACAGCATTTTTGATACCATATTTCAAAAGGTTCAGCACATCGGCACGACCTTCCACAACAATAATAGCGTCCGAGTCGAGAACGTTCGGGCCGCATGGGATCTTTTTCTTCCCATAGTACTGCATCTCTTCAATGCGTACCGATTGCCTGACCTCATCTGCGATTTCCTGAGATTCAGGAAGATTCTCATCGAACATGTCGGTGAGAATGAATTTTGCCCTGTCAACAATGTGTTTTCGTTTTGTGGCACGCACATCTTCGATCTTTTGTATCTCGATCTTGGCAGTACATGGCCCCACCCTATCAATGGTCTCAAGAGACGCAGCAAGGATGGATGTTTCTACACGGTCAAGACTCGAAGGGATATTGATGTTACCCCGGGTCTTTCCTCCTTTTGTAACAACATTTACCTCGATCCTTCCGATCCTTCCAGTCTTCTGGAGATCACGTAGATCAAGGTCTGATCCCAACAATCCCTCTGTCTGACCAAAGATCGCTCCTACGATATCGGGTCGTTCTATAACTCCATCAGCATTGACATTAGAATGAATTATATATTTTGTAGTGTCACCGTTCTGCATTATATGATTCTCCAAACATTTTATTTTCTTATGGATGAATTATCATAGCAAAAATAGTAGGACTACCACACAAACACAAAAAGTAATAATGTAAGGACATTAAGCCAACTTAGACATACTTCCCATTAATGCAAAAAACACAATACCCGCATCCGTCCCCATGGATATTTACGATATCGGACACACTATGATCGTATTATATTCAGCATATGTGGACATACATCAACACTGGCAGATCCAGCAGACTTCATTGGTCATTGGCTATATATATACATAGTATCCCGGATCGCATATGTAAGCATCCTCTATAAACCAATGAAATACCTATTTGTTACTCCTTATTTTGTAAGCGTGTGATGATCGATCGCAATTGATGTTGCGATCAGTGTAATAAATCCTAAATTTTGCATATGATCGTCCATTGGATGATATCACCCAATCGACTTAGATGATTATTTCAGTAGTACTTCAATATATTCGGACCATTTCTGTGAATGATCACGCTATATTCAGTTCTTGATACATAATAACCTTGTGGTCCTGCAAAACCCCTATTAGTTCCCTATAGTTCCATATTTGATCGTCTCTACGACCAAACAACACATTATCGAGGATTTAGAGATCATATGTTTATCAAAATCCTCTACCCAAAAACCTAATAACTTCTTCTACAACTTATCACTATGAATGATCCAACCATTGATGAAAGGGATGTGATTATCATCGGGGGTGGCGCTCTGGGTATGACCACTGCAACACACGTGAAACGATGTAGCAACTACTCGGTTACAGTGATATCAAAGGATGTACATACTGCCTATAGCGAATGCGGCATTCCTGCAGTACTTGAAGGAGAGGTCGACGACCTTGATAGCCTGATCATCAGGACACCTGCTTTCTTCAAAGAATCTGGTATCGATGTGATACTGGATACAGAGGTCAGGAACATCGATCTGAAGAACAGAACGATAAGCACTATCCAGAAGAAGATCGGGTTCAAGAAATTGGTGATAGCGACCGGGAGTGTCCCCAATATCCCACGACAGCTCAGGAATAGTGCCGCCCTGGAGAACGTTTTCACCCTGAAGACCCTATCAGATGGCGGAAGGATCGAACACGCTCTGGAAGAAGCAAGCTGTGTGGTAATAATAGGCGCCGGACCCATTGGTGTGGAGCTGGCTGTTGCTGCCACCAGGCGCGGACTGGATACCACCCTGATCAGCCGCAGCAGCTCTATCCTTTCGCATCATATAGATCCGGAAATGGCCGATATCGTACAAGAACACCTCATATCAATGGGGATACGGGTAATAACAGGTCACTGCCCTACAACCATTAACGGTAACATCAGGGTGCGATCTGTGACCATAGAAGAGCAGGAGATCCCTGCGGATGTCGTGCTGATCTCAACATCCGCATCACCTGAGACAGCCCTTGCCCGTAAAGCAGGTATAGTGATCGGACAGAGCGGAGGTATCATCGTCAACGATCATCTGCAGGTAAAAGTGGGTGAGACCTTCGATCCTGAAATATTCGCGGGGGGGGATTGTACACAGGTTTATGATCTTATCACCGAACAACCCCTAATCAGCCATCTGGCAGGCACAGCACGACGTATGGCGTCCACCATCGCGGACAATATCTGTAACAGACCAAACACATTCGGGCCCATCCTGCGGCCCTGGATATGCCAGGTCGGTAACCTTCTTGTGGGAAGTGTGGGACTCACCGAAGCTGAGACCAGTCGCTATAAAATAAATATTGTGACAGGCTCGTCCCGGGGACAAACACGTGCCTCCTACTATCCAGGCACAACCCCGATTTTCATCAAAGTACTGTTCCAGGATCGCCGTCTGGTGGGCGGGCAGGTTATCGCAGGAGAGGGGGTCAAAGAGCGCATCGATGCATTATCATTTGCCATTAGGACTGAGGCAGATATCGAAGAACTGCTGACACTGGAGACATGTTATACACCCTCGGTCTCGACCGTGGTAGATCCCCTGACACATGCACTCAAAGATGCCCGTAAACAAATGGAGGATGCAGTGTGATAACCATTGACGGATCCTATGGAGAAGGAGGGGGACAGATCGTGCGCAGTGCTGTGGCACTGTCCGCTGTGACCGGGGAAGAGGTGTGTATCGAGAACATACGTAGGGGACGCCGTGGATCCGGACTGCACCCCCAGCATGTAAAAGCGATCCAGGCAACTGCCTTGCTATGTGATGCAGAGGTTACCGGTCTTTCAATAGGATCCACTGCTATTACGTTCTCTCCACTCGAAATTAAGGGGGGTAGCTGCCATATCAACATCGGCACAGCCGGTAGTATCGCACTTCTATTACAGTGTATCATGCCCGCATCGGCTTTTGCAAAAAAGGGGACCGAGCTCACCATTACCGGCGGTACCGATGTTCTATGGGCACCAAGTGTGGACTATCTGAAAAACGTCACAATCAGAGCTCTTGAAATGTTGGGGTATGACTGTGCGATCCAGATCATAAAACGAGGATATTATCCAAAAGGACAAGGGCATGTGGTCGCAAAGATCACTCCCTCACACCTCAGACCCTTCAACCTCACACCATATAATTGCAAGATGCAGGGTATATCCCATTGCTCGGGACTGCCTGAACATGTGGCACAACGCCAGGCAGATGCTGCTGGTGAACTGCTCCGGGAAGCAGGATACCCGTGTAATATTGCAATAGCACACTCCGACGACTTCTCAACCGGTAGTGGGATCACATTATCCTGCGGTCTTAAAGGATCATGTATGCCTGGTAAAAGAGGACTGCCTGCCGAGAAATTGGGTCGAACCGCAGCACATCACCTGATCGAGGAACTCAGCAGCAACACGGCAGTGGACATACATCTTGCAGACCAGTTGATACCATATATGGGATTCGCAAAGGGTAGTTCGTTCACAACACGTAAAATAACAGAACACACAAGGACAAATATCTGGGTCACAGAGCAGTTTCTGGATGTGAAGTTCAATATCGAAAAAGAGAAAGGAATGGTCCGGATATCAGTTCCCTGAAACAATATCGGACTGTTTGACGTTACGCATCCGATACGGCAACGTCGACGTATTCTGCAGGGACCTCTTCTGCCAGCACGATGTTATCGTTCACATGCAAAAAGCACAGTCCTTCCTCCTGAGCCTCAGATGCATAGACCTCAAGTACGACAGGACTTTCTGTGTGGACCGAAGCCGCCTCCCTCGCTCGATCGTACGATGTGCTCAGATGCACATATCTTTGACGCAGTGGTGTGATCCCGTTCTCAAGGAGCATGTCTACCTCTTCCTGACTGACACCGTAATAAAGTGGGGAGATCTCGTTCTCAGGATAATCCAGATCCACATTGACCGAATGTCCATATCGAGCCCTGACACCTGAGCCCTGGATCTCATAACGATTCTTCACATCAGACTCTACCAAGGATATAAAACGTTCCTTTGTGGCCCATAGGTAACGATCCTCCATAATATCACAGAGTGCGTCCATGTTGACCCAGCCTTCCAACTCCATTGAAAGACCAACTTCCTGAGGGAAATGTCTCAATGCCCCCGAAACGAACCTTCCCATCCGTTCTTCGCGGCTATCATCAAGCACATACC
>JAIOTO010000060.1 GCA_021106765.1 Methanosarcinaceae archaeon | reverse complement strand
GTATTTATAGTCTCTCTTTCCGGATGCCTAAGCTCGCAAACGAATGATGAAGTTCCATATCAACAGGTAAATGAAGATGTCCTTTTTCAAACATCGACAATTGATGCTTTGCTTGAAGGTGTTTATGACGGAGACATTACCTTTGGAGAGTTGAAGGAACATGGTGATTTTGGACTCGGTACTTTTAACGGACTTGATGGGGAGATGCTTGAACTTGATGGGAATGTGTATCAAATAAAGACGGACGGAGTTGCATATCCTGTCGATGATTCGATGAGTACACCGTTTTCTGCTGTGACTTTTTTCGAGGCTGATGAGAAAATCATTTTAGACACAACTATGAATCACACGCAGTTCCAAGACTATTTAGAAAGTAAATTCCCAACTAAAAACATAATCTATGCTATTAAAATAAAAGGCAATTTCGATTACATAAAGACAAGAAGTGTTCCCAGTCAAAACAAGCCTTATCCAAAACTGGTTGAAGTTACTAAAAACCAGTCAATATTTGAATTTCATAAAACAAATGGAACTATAATTGGGTTCTGGTTTCCTGTTTATATGAAAGGAATAAATGTTCCTGGGTATCATTTCCATTTTATCACCGATGATATGACAGCAGGTGGGCACGTACTTGAATATATACTGAGTAATTCAAGTATTGAAATTGATTATACTGCCGACTTTTTAATGGAATTACCTGAAACAGATGAGTTTTATAAAGTTGACCTTGAAGAAGATAAACAGACAGAACTGGAAAAGGTAGAGAAATAAGATGTGGTCATTATTGATAAAAAATGAGGATGAATAAAATGGAAATTCGAAAAACAGGATATGCTATTGTTTTTTCTTTAGTCATAATTCTGTTTTTCACCCTCATATATGAGGGAACAGAAACTGCCGATCAGGCTGCAACCCTTGATACTCCGGATTTATAGAAATATATGGGATGGGAGTAAAAGATGCTGAAATCGCAAGCCATGAGGAAATATCTAATAATCTGACGCCAATCATCGAATCAAATAATAATCTAATATGGGATGAATCTGAACCAAATCAAACAAGGGTTATGGTTGTTACATGGACCGATGATTTTTATGATGATAAAGTAAGCAGACCCATTAAGGTCGATAGATATGTCTGGGTCACAGCTGCACCGAAATTGAAGAACTTCTGTACCAATTATCAAACAGAAAACCCTAATCTCACTCAATGAACAGAAGGCAGAGTCATACGATCAGGGCGGTTATCCATGGACAAGGATGGGATATACCTACGATTGGGGCAATCCTGACAGTGAAGTGGGATTAAGCGAGTTCGTGATAAATAAGGGGTCAATTATCGAGGTGAACGGTTCATATAGCCTCAGGGATTATTGCTGGTATGGGAAATGAAAAGAATTTAAAAAAACGTATATGAAATTATTGAACAATCCATTTGCCATCGCCAGATTGATCTCAGTATTATTGGGGAATCTGGTGGATAAATAATTAAGTGCGAAAATGTAAACGATAATGCTTTAAGGAAAGTGTGGAACTAATTGTTGCACATCGGGAAATAATAGTTAAAAAAAGTGTTTGGTGCGGGGGATGGGATTCGAACCCACGAATTCCTACGAAACTAGGCCCTCAACCTAGCGCCTTTGACCTGGCTGGGCAACCCCCGCATTTTGGGAAAAATAATAGGAAACAGGTATTTCCTACTTAAAGCGTACTTAGGATATCACCCATAGAGGACGCTTTTCTCTTAATGGTATTCACTGCATTTATAATTAACTCATTGACAGTGTAGGATCCATCAGATTCCATTGTGAATATAAAGCTACTCTCGTTTTCAGTAACAGAGATCGCATCGATTTCACAGGCATCCTGACATAGTCCACAAAGAGAACAATTCAGACGACTCTCATCGGACACTTCCACAAACTTGTCCCCAAGACACAAAATATTCCTGGGACACACATTCACACAAGCACCGCATCTGTCGCAACCATCAATAGTGATGATAGGCAGGTTCTTGTAACCACATGCCACACCAGCCTGCCATTTTGCATGATCTCGCCCATAACCCATATGTGCGACACCCTCAAGAACGACCTTCTGGTTTACCTTAAGCTCAATGATTGGAATATTCATCTCTGCTGGCTGGACCTTGGGGTCGGAGGATACGATGTCACCAGAATATACCATTCGTCCTTCGTCTGCGGTGGCCTCAACACTTAATGTGAGAGAGATAACACATGCCGGACAACCATCCTCGCATGTACATTCATCCTGCGGTACAAAATCATCAAAACTGGTCACAAGAGGAATCAGACCAAGTCGAAGTGCAAGTTGTTCATCATATAGAACAGACGTGTTGTTATAGACATTCACGTCATCTATTGCAAGAGTGGGAACATCAGCGAGCATAGCTCGCCGAAGCCCGTTTGCAAAAGCTGCAGTTGTGTTTGATAGAATGAACTTTGCGGATCTATCGGATAACTCCAGTACATCTATTTCCATTGTAATGAGCCTCGATCTATGGATTATACACGCCTTCCGCCTTTTGGACGGGTCCCGTCATGAGGTACAGGTGTTACATCCTCGATCCTGCCTATCCTGACACCTGCTCGAGCGAACGCTCTGATGGCAGCCTGTGCGCCCGGACCCGGACTCCTTTGCTTGTTGCCACCTGGTGCACGTACCCTGATATGGATCCCTTCGATGCCTTTATCCTTCAAAGTGTCAGCGAGCTGATGTGCCATCTGCATGGCAGTGTAGGGAGAACTTTCATCCCTGGCAGCTTTTGTCACCATTCCACCTGAAGATTTTGCTATTGTTTCTGCACCTGTAATATCTGTTACAGTGATGATAGTGTTATTGAACGAGCATTTTATGTGTGCAATGCCCCATATTCCATTTGCCATATTTTATACCCCTCCTTTTTATTCCTCTACAAGGGATGATGCAACCTGTGCTGGTCTTTCCGGATGAGATTCGCTTGTAATTGGTGACGTTGAATAATAATCGATCGCCATTTCCTGATCAGAGGATATCATCATACTCGGAACGGTTACCTTCTGTCCATTGAGGGATATGTGGCCATGCGTTATGAACTGGCGAGCCTGACGTGATGTACGGGCAAGTCCGAGCCTGTGTACCAACGTCTGAAGCCGACGCTCCAGAATAGATTCCGTAGTCAACCCAAGAATATCATCGATATTAGAATCAGGTTTCAGTATTGAATATCTGATCAATTTAGACAGGACCTGATCTGCTTCGGTCTTTGAGTGACCGGTCAGCTCTGATTCTGCAGATTCAGCCAGTAGGCGTCTTGCATCAGCACGGTATTTTCGGAGGAAACTGTGTGCCTTCCATAACTCTTTTTTGTTACGAAGGCCATATTTCTTGACCATCTCGACCTCGGTTGCCATTCTGGCAGCCTGCCACGGATGGTTTGGTGTATCATAGCTCTTTCGCTTTTTACCTGGATATGACATTCACATCACCTCATTTCTTCTTGCTAACACCAATAGTGGCGCCACCCCTACCGGTGGATTTTGTTCTCTGACCACGAACCTTGAGACCTCTTTCATGCCTGATACCACGGTATGCACGAACTTTCTTGAGATCGTTGACATCTTCTCTAAGGGTCATATAGATATCCTGTCCCAGCAGATGTTTATCGGCACCTGTTGCAGGATCGTTTCGTCTGTTGAGCATCCATGTAGGGAAGTTATCCTCGAATTTGCGTATTGCGGAATCAAGCTTCGTAACGTCCTCATCGGGAAGATAACCGATTATTTTCTGTGGATCTACACCGGTGTTATCGGTGATGACCCTTGCGGTCCTTCTACCAATACCGCGAATACCTGTCAATGCATACTGAACCGGCTGGTTTCCCTGCAGGTCAGTGTTCATAATACGAACAAGATGTCTTATTTCTTCGTCTGCCATAATATTCCTCCTTAAGAATGCCAGATGCATCCCGTAGCCTCAAAACAACAAATATGATGCCATTTTGACACAGCCTCTCCACGTTCATAATAGTATAAACCTGAATTAACTTCGCTGAGTATAGTCATTCTCATATATAACACTATTTGAAACAATATTCAAAACGTTGTTACACGAATTTCCACATAACGTAGAAACGGCAGAAACTGAACAAACATATATTTACCCATCATTCCGCATTGGGTATCAGATCATTACAGTGTCCATTGATCCCAGTTACTGACAGAGCCCTACCATATTCCGGACCTCATCAATGATACCATTGAGATACCTATAACTTCCATGTGACCCAACAAATAGATCTTTAGAAGATTATAGACTAAAATAAAATTTATATGAATATAGTGATCGTTTTATCACCATATTCATATGAGAAAAAATCAGACTTCGGTCGATGTTTCAGTTGAAGCTTCAATCGGCTCTTCGGTTGGAACTTCAGTTGGTGCTTCAGTTGGCACTTCAATCGGCTCTTCAGTTGGCACTTCAATCGGCTCTTCAGTTGGTGCTTCAGTTGGCACTTCAGTCGGTGCTTCAATCGGCTCTTCAGTTGGAGCTTCAGTTGGTGTTTTAACTGGTGCTGCAATTGGTTGGGTTATCACTTCTGATTTCCTGATCTCTACCCTTCTTATCGGGTATATGGATTTTGAGTTCCTGTAGATATTAGCTGCGAGCTTACCGGTAACCACTTCTTCTACGAAATGTTCATAACCAAGTTCAGATGCACGTTTCACTACAATCTCATCCATTACATTGCGGATAGCCTTGATCTGGCTGGTGCGTGCCCTTTTCACTGTGAATGATATAGGCTTTATACGCATTTTGCTTCCATCTTTAGTGGTAACACTGATGTTCGTATCGATCCTTGATGTCTGACGTTTTACGATGGATCGGAGATAATCCGTTGTTATCTCATGACCCATGAATCGTGTGCTAGCCACATTGCCTGTTACATCGTTGATCTCAAAATGAAGCTTGATGTTGTGCTTCGAGAAATCGCCAGTAAGATCTCCCACAGTAGTTATGACAATCCGTCCTATCAGATTACGGGGGTCATCTGCTGGTGTAGTCCCAATATCGTTACGACCGATGAACGCAGGGGCTTCTATGTTATACCATTCCTTAGATTTCCACTTATCCAATTTCCGCTGTACTTTTCGTGCCAAGTAATTCCTCCAATATATCAGTGTGATTTTTCGTTGAAATTCAGTGATGTTTTTGAATAGTTATATGTTATTTGATCGCTCAATTCATAGACAATTGTTGTAAGTTGATATCAATAGCGCTCTATACTATGCACGTTTCTATATAAACGAATCGGTCATAGTCCAACTGGATATCTGTATACATCCTACGGGATTTAGAGGAAGCGGATCCCTTCTGGCAGCTCTCCAAACCGTTTTATGAACTCATCCGGCCAGTTCTCCGGATCAAGTCCTTTCTGTGCCAGGAAAGCTGATGTCCAGCGCTCAAGTCCGACACCCGAGCATCCGGACCACAGTTCTTCACCAGACTGACATTTGACGTTGAATCCGGACGGGTATTTGGTCCCGTTGACGCTGACATTCTGGAACTCCAGCCATTCCCCATCCTCTCCCCGGTATGGAAGGGACGCCTCATAGTCTGTGGTCCCGGTCTCACCTTGTTCCGATATACCTGTGAGGCCTTCCTGAGCCATGAACCAGGGAGTGACCCAGGCCTTTCTCCATTCGAGATCCAGGATATCATTGAATATATGCATGTACCTCTCATGCAATTCCCTTGCACAATCGAGTACATCGTCTTTTGGTCCCAGCCAGACGATCTCGATACGATGGAATTCGTCCACACGCTCCATTCCATGGATACCGCCACTCTCATAGCGGTGGGAGGTTCCGGATCGGTCGAATACCGTTATCGGGAATTCTGTAGTGGGTATTGTCTCCCCCTGTAAGAACATCCAGAACGGCGGGCACTGAGCGTAGCACATTCCACCAATTGGATCTCCGATCTTGCTCTTGATCAGTTCTACAGGCACCTCATGGGTCACCTTGTAGTGATCAGAGACCTCTTCCCAGAACTTTGGATCCCGGGTCTTTGGTGGACAGACATAGTATATCTCCGGATAGACACCCTTGGCATGGCCTGACTTCTGCCAGACCTCCCAGGGTATAAGCTTTGGGAATATCATTTCCTTATATCCCAGAGGTTCAAGTAGTTCATCGTATACGATCTTCTCAAATGTCCTGAACAGTTTCGTTGACTGGGGGCCATGTATCCACTGTCCACGGCTTGCACCACGCTTGATCCACCCTTGTTTTACCATTTCGGGAGTGGGATCCTGTGTGAACTTCGGTTCCTTTTTTTCACTTTCCCAGAGCAGGTTCCAGTGTTCGGTCTTTCCTCCATAGAGTTTCTCATTGATCTTATCCTCCATTAGAGTCAATATCCGGTCAGGTACACGGTTCTCAAGTTCTGACTCCCCCACATCCAGTTCAAGGGTAATGGCACCGTCCTTAAATTCCATGCTGCTCACATGAGGTATCTTCAGGTTGCCTACTGATTGTTCTGCAGGCACACTGATGGTGAAATGATCCACATCGACCCCACGTACCCCTATATGGAATTCCTTCCCAAGTTTTCCGGCAAGAGGCTTGCGAAGGCGTATTATGGCATCATGTGCCCGAACATACCGACCGGACACGATCTCAACTTCTACCCCATTCTCTTTCAGGTTCCAGCTTCGGATCTGTGCACCCTGTCCTGCGGGAGCGCCCTTTGTAAGTATTGTCTCGCCCGCTTCCTCAAACAATTGCTCAATGGTCTCCTTAGCATCTGCCGGATCGGCGCTTGTCCTGAACGTTCCCTTTAATTTGAATTCCAGATCCATTTGTTATTCCTCATAGGAGTAAGTATTACATGAATTTCAATTGTAAATGTTATATTGATGTTCAATTGTGAATATGTTCCAGTATTCGTTGGTTATGGCGAACTATCTGGTAACAGCTTCTACAATAGACTCCAGCTTTAAGAAAGTTTCTAAATCGTATAATAGTCTACATCCTCATTGATCATTGCCAGAGGTGTCGTTGCTCATCAAGAAAACGGTATTGATCCACACGACGCGATCTTGTGTATATCAACGCCGCCGGATGATATATTTTTAATATACACCTGTCTTCGATCATCTCCGTGGCACCCCATTCCAGCGGATGGTCCGGACAGAAAGCCTTCTGTGCAGTATTTCCCAGCAGTATGATCAAGTCCGGATCAAGCAGTTCGATCTGCTTTATCAGGAATGGTTTGCAGGATTGAAGTTCCATCTTGTGTGGATTCCTGTTCTTTGGTGGTCTGCATTTAACGGTATTGACTACTGCCCAATCCTCGTCCGGCAGATCCATGTACCCGATGATCTCATCAAGGATCGTCCCTGCACGCCCACAGAAAGGAACACCTGTCTCATCCTCATTCTTCCCCGGAGCTTCGCCAATGAACAGCACTTTTGGATCGTCGGATCCCTTTCGGATGACCTTGTTGGTCACGGTCTCATGCAATTCACAACGTTGGCAGTCACGAATTGCATCTTCGATCGCAGATAATTCGTTGTTCAACATCATATCTGTCCCCCCATCCACCTTGCAGATCAGCTGTCCTCTATCTGTTGTTGTACATCCTCTGCGATCTTCGCGTTCATGAGCAAGTCATCCATGACTGCGATCAGGGATGAAAGTTTCTCAGTGGATATGTGTATTGTCGCGCAATTGTCGGTGATCTGCGTATCCATGTTCGAAAGATTGTCCGGTGCAAGTGATCGGGCGACCGTTTCGGAGATATGCGGTGTATCTGAACCGATAAATTCAATCTTCATTACGGCTTTCATTTCCATCACCATCTTCTCCAAGCTGTTTACCGACGATCTCGTCCACCCTGTGAATGAAGTCCTCAGAAGTTCCCTGCGGTATGGATGCACCTGAGGCAATATTGTGTCCGCCTCCCTGCCCACCCACTGCATCAGCTGCCTCTCTCAGTGCACTGGCAAGATCCAATCCCTGTTGTATCAGTGCGTGCGTTCCACGGGAGGACACTTTCACAAGTTCATCCACCTGATTGACCGCCAGGAACGGCATGTCCGGGTGTATATACCTGACCACTGTGCTTGCAACGATCCCTGTGGATTCCAGATTGGCTGCGTTCAAATACCAGATGTGTTTCCCACGCTTGATCTTTGTTTCAGCTCTTTTTATATCAAGGATGATCTTTTTCTGGAGTTCGGTCGTGAGTGAACGTGCTTCCTCATATGAGTCCCTGTCCTTCATGCATAGCGCCAGAGCCAACCCGTATTTTTCCTGTTTCCCACAACTGTTCAGTGTTGCCACCATGTCATAGACATTCGGGATCAGTTCATGATTCAGTATATATACATCCCCAATAGCGGCATCCACTGCCTCTGGACTGGCATTCTTTGTGAGTTTCAGGGCAATGGCGGATGTGAGCTTTTTCAGTTCATCGGTATTCAGATCGTCAATATTCCCGTGGATGTTCAGGATGTCAAGGAATCCATTGATCTTATCGCGATCCCCGGTGATGTCGAGATATGGTTCGGGTGTGTTCTCCAGCACGTCTGCTATATCCCCTCCACCAACTTTCAATCCCTTCTGCACCGATATGACATTGGCCTGTATGACCTCATCAAGTATACGCCGATTCGGTTCCCCGAATAGTTGTTTATCCCCAACTGCACCTGCAATGGCCAGCCCGGCCAGGTCCACATTATTGGCATTGATCTGTCTGGCCACCAGATACGTGGTCATTGAAGCGCAGAGGTATGTTGCACCATCGATACCTGCCATATGTGGGTTGATCGCAGCGATCGCAGGTGACTCTCCCACCGGTTGGTGATGATCGATCACCACAACGTCCTGCTTGACCTTCCCGAGGAGATCAGGCTGTCCACTTCCCATGTCGCAGAACACCACCAGATCGTTTTCAGAGGTGCTGTTGTTGACCGTCTCAATGACATCCTCATCCAAACGGCTGGTAATTGTCACATGGTAGGAAATTCCCTCTCGTAAGAGCGTCTGGCAGATAATGGCTGCAGAGGTGAGTCCATCGGCATCATTGTGTGAGATCACCCGCACATGGCTGTAGCTTACAATGACCTGTGCAACCTGTTCTGCAATTCCAGTAAGTTCCTGTATTTCATCCAATAGTATCACTCAGATATGTAATTGTATCCAGCAGGTGTACGATGATATCCGTATATTATCGTATGATCTCTCCCGGTCCGGTGCTGCTTCCACTATCCATGATACATCCAACATTTATACAGGTATTGATACCAGTGTGGACGTCATCACCCATGATCACACCAAGTTTCCGCCTTCCGGAATCGGTACGTTTACCCTTGAGCATTACCCTTATGTTCCTGCCATCATGGCGCAGATTCGCGACCTTTGTGCCAGCACCGAAATTGCATCGCCTGCCGATCACACTATCCCCGATATAGCTCAGGTGACCTATCTTGGTACCATCCATCAGGATGCTGTTCTTCACTTCGACTGCATTACCAACATGGACATCGTTGCCTATGGCAGTGGATGGACGTATGAAACAGTTTGGTCCGATATCGCAGTTTTTGCCGATCACAACAGGACCGATAATGTATGCTCCGTTCCTTATAATGCTCCCCTCGCCGACCACTACATCACCAATAATGGTGGCATTGGGTTCAACTGTTCCCGCACGATCTCTCCCGATCTCACGTAGCAATATTTCGTTAGCGTTCAACAATTCCCAGGGGCGTCCGATATCTATCCAATCATTGGACAGGATCTCATACCCGACCGCAGCACCCGAAACGATCAGCATCTGAAGGGCATCCGTGATCTCAAGTTCTCCTCTTGGAGATAGTTCAGTCCGCTGTATGAGGTCAAATATGGTATCGTTGAACAGATAGATACCAGCGTTGGCCAGATCGGTAGGTGGTTCTGAAGGTTTTTCGATGATTCGTGTGACCAATGAACCAGACGTTTCAATAACACCAAAATCTGATGGATTCACTACCCTTTTCACCGTAAGTACGGCGTCCTCATTCCTGGACATGAGATGCTTGATATGGGAGGGAGTGATCAGGACATCACCGTTCAATACTATGAACCTTCCATTCACATGCTCCTCTGCACACCCGATGGCATGTGCAGTACCCCGTTGTTCATCCTGATGCACATATTCAATATCCACACCCCACCGGCTGCCATTCTCGAAATGATTCCGGATCACATCCTCCCTGTATCCTGTGATCAGGACAATACCCTCTATCCCAGCCTCGACCACGGCATTCACGATATGTTCCAGTATTGGTTTATTGGCAACAGGAAGCATGACCTTTGGACATTCGGAGGTAAGGGGGCGCATACGCGTGCCTTCTCCAGCTGCCAGGATGACCGCTTTCATTTCAACGCCTCGTTGACAAGTCTCTCGGCCTGAGCATAGATATCATCCACTCCTTCCCTGGCCTCGGCGGTGATTCGTATCTTTGGTTCTGTTCCGGAAGGACGCACCAGGATCCATCCATCATCCAGGTCCACACGGACCCCATCAATATCATTGACCTTTCCAATTGCAGAGAGGTCCTTGCGGATAGTATCCATTACATGAGCTTTCTTATCTGTATCACATTTCACTGTCCCACGTTTTGTGGGGTAGTGAGGGAGCTCATCACGCAATTCTGATAATCGTCTCTCTGAGACCATGTCCACGATCTTTGCAGAGGCATATATCCCGTCGGGACAATACGACACGTCAGGGAAGATCCAGCTGCCGGACGGTTCGCCCCCAAGATCCGCACCATATTGTTTGATCGCTTCCGCGACGTAGACATCACCGACCCGTGTACGTATGATCGTTGAGTCTGGCATGGCATCATCCACGATCATGGACGTATCCACAGGCACGACAAGGGTGGCCCCCTTCTTACATTCTTGTTTTGCAAATATGGCAAGCATCTCATCCCCGGTAATAAAAATACCGTTCTCGTCCACTGCCATCATCCGATCCGCGTCTCCGTCCTGTGCAATACCGATGTCTGCTTCGAACTCACGAACGGCCTTTTTAAGCATCCAGAGATTCTTGTCATTGGGTTCTGGATTACGTGCAGGGAAGTGCCCGTCCGGTTGTGAGTTCAGGGTTATGACCTCACACCCCATCTTTCGCAGGACATAGGGTGTAATGGTACTACCAGCGCCGCAGCCACAGTCGACGACCACACGTTTTGTTGAGCATCCCATCCTGCCCAGTATCATTTCACTATGTTGCAGGATTGTGTTATCGTCCTGTGTTATCGTGCCGATCTTATTCCAGGGTACAGGTTCAAAGTCTTCGGACGCAACGAGTTCCTCGATCCCTTGCTGTTGTGCTGAATCAAAGGCCATACCATCCGGGTTCCACAGTTTGATACCGATATATTCGGAGGGATTGTGGGACGCAGTTACCATCACGCCGCAATCGAACTTTCTCGTAGCATATGCAAGTGTTGGTGTGCTGATCATTCCTGCACGCACCGCATCACAACCAGCAGAGGATAGTCCTGATATGATAGCATGCTCGATCATCTCTCCTGCAACACGGGGGTCGCGGCCGATAACGGCAGTTTTACATGTTCTACCAAGGGCGAGTCCGACCTTAAGGGCAAGATCCACACCAACGTCCTGGTTGGTAATTCCTCTGATGCCTGACGATCCAAATAATTTCATATTTTCACCGGTTTCATTCTACTGTTACGCTTTTGGCAAGGTTTCGCGGTTTGTCGATCGAACATCCTCTTTCAAGGGCTGTATAATATGCAAGGAGTTGTAGTGCCACTGCAGACAGGATCGGAGAGAGCAGTTCATGTGTGGGCGGTACCCGTAACACAATATCCACATATTTTTCGATCTCGGTATCATCCTCGTCAGCTACTGCAATGACCATGGCATCTCGTGCTTTTACTTCCTTGATGTTGCTGAGGATCTTGTCATAGGTATTTCCTTTTGTAGCAATGGCTACAACTGGTGTATTGACATCGATAAGTGCCAGTGGCCCATGTTTGAGTTCACCGGCAGCATATCCTTCTGCGTGGATGTATGATATCTCTTTGAGCTTGAGTGCACTTTCCAGGGCGATGGGGTAGTTCAGATGCCGACCAATGAAGAAATAATCGTGGGACTGTGCGAACTGGATTGCACATTCACGGATATGTTCCTGATGATTAAGGATCTTCTGTATCTGTCCCGGGATACGTTTAAGCGCAACAAGCAGATCCTTCGCATTGTCGGCACGGATATGTCCATTCGCTCGTCCAAAATGCAGGGCGAGCAGGTACAGTATGATCAACTGTGCTGTGAAGGTCTTCGTGGCTGCAACACCTATTTCGGGTCCGGAACGTGTGTATATCACATTATTGGTCTCTCGTGTGATGGTGCTACCGACCACGTTGGTAATGGCAATGGAATTACATCCGTAGGATTTTGAACTGCGTATGGCTGCCAGAGTGTCGGCCGTTTCACCGGATTGGGTGATCGCGATCGTCAACACATCGTTCTTCATGACAGGATCACCATACCTGAACTCCGAGGAAGTACTTACATCGGTATGGATACCAGCCAATCGTTCGAAGAGATACTTACCAAGTAATCCTGCATTCCATGAGGTTCCACAGGCCACGATCTCGAGCCGGTGTATGTTGCGTATATCCTCTCTGGTGAGATTCAACTCTTTTAGCTCTACTGCCCCTCCAAATTCGAAGATCTTGCCGGAAAAGGTATCCTGTATAGATGTGGCCTGCTCATGTATCTCCTTTAGCATGAAATGTTCATAACCAGCTTTTTCCGCGGATTCGATGTCCCACTCGATGGTCGTGATATCTTTTTTGATAGGATTTCCGTCCATATTGAAATAATCTATCCTCTGAGGAGTGATACGCACCAGTTCCATATCGTCGATGAAAACGACATCCTTTGTGTGGTTCAGGAATGCCGTAACATCGGACGATGCATAGAACTCGCCATCCCCGAGTCCCACGACCAGGGGGCTATCCTTTCGCACAGCGACCATCACATCCGGTTCACTCCCACAGACTGTAGCAACTGCATATGATCCTTCCAGCTGTTGAATTGTACGACGCAGCGCACTCAGGAGGTCAGTTGTCTTTTCGTTGCCATCAACTCCTCCATAGAGGTTGGAATGCAGGAGATGTGCAATGGTCTCAGTATCCGTATCGGATAAGAATTTGTATCCATCTGCTTCCAGCTGTTCCCTGAGTTGCAGATAGTTCTCGATGATCCCATTATGCACCACCGCAACATCCCCGGACAGGTGGGGGTGCGAATTGTCCGTACTGGGAACACCGTGGGTCGCCCATCGTGTATGACCTATACCAATTGTCCCCGTTATCGCCTCTGGCAAAACCGATTCCAGGTTCGAGATCCTACCTGCGGTCTTATATGTCTGCAGTTCGCTATCGTCAGCAACCGTGATCCCTGCAGAGTCGTATCCCCGATATTCAAGTTTTTTCAGTGATTCGATCAGTATCGGCATGGCAGGTTTGTTACCGATGTATCCAATAATTCCACACATGTTTTTACCCTTCAAATAACAATAGAATTTACTGGCAAATGTTTCGTGATAACATTTCCTGACTCGATACTGCAGTTGGCAGCGATAAGGATCCCAGCTTTGACAAGGACGCGGTGTCCTATCACTGTATCATCGCCCGTGATGGTGCCCAGCTTGCCAGCGGTGGTGAGCACTTCTTCTACTTCCATGCTCACGTTATCCTTCTCTTCAGTGATAAAATACGGTCCGATAGAGTCATTGCTGCCGATGACCGAATTGGATATATAACCATGTGGTCCGATCCTCACATCGTTCATTATGATGGTGTTCTGTATATGTGTGAATGATCCTATGGATGTATTGTCACCAATGGTGGTCGAAGGCAGGATGACTGCATGTGGCCCGATGTCACAATTGTCACCGATCGCCACTGGTCCCACGATGTAGCATCCTGGATGTATGGTCGTGTTGTTTCCGGTCCGGACGTCGCCGATGACCACTGCCCCGTCCTCGACAGAGCCTTTCATCGATCCCGGTTCAGAGATGTTCAATACCGTGGAATTCGCTTCCAGCAGGTCCCAGGCGTACACTGCATCCAGCCACAATGATTCCGTAGATATCATTGTCACGTCCTGACCTTCATCGATCATCTGTTGCAGGGTGTCTGTGATCTCATATTCCCCCCTCTGTGAGATAGCTGTTCGCTCGATCTCCTGAAATATCCTGGGATTGAATACGTATATTCCAGTATTCACAAGATGGCTGATCGCTGTAGTAGATTTTTCGATGATCTTCCTGACCTTCTCCCCGTCTGCGTTCACTACTCCATAACCCGTAGTGTGTACTCTCCTTGTTGTCAAAATAGTGGCATCGCCCCGGCATCGGGAAATGAGGTCAGATATCGTGCGTGGCTCAATAATGTTGTCACCGTTCAAGACAAGGAACCGTTCTTCATCGTCCTCTATCAGCGTGTGGGCCATCTGGATAGCGTGGGCTGTTCCGAGCTGTGCGGTCTGTTCGATATATCGTATATTTACACCAAAATTCACTCCGTCCTCAAAGTGGTTCATTATGCGTTCCTTTTCATAACCAACTATCAGTATTATGTCCTGTATCCCATTGGTTGCAAGTGAATGGATAATGTGCTCAAGTATTGGTTTATTGGCAACAGGAAGCATGACCTTTGAACGGGTGAGTGTAAGGGGTCGGCATCGCACCCCTTCCCCCGCAGCAAGAATAATCGCTTTCATGTATCTATAGTGGTCAGTATAACAATTTATATCTTCCCTTTGAGAAATGGTCCCCGGGATAAGATCAGATGAAAGTAACGGTTTACAGGGACAAACTGCCGTGATCCAATGGATAACTCAGGAGATAATAAAAAAAGCGACATGTCCGGATATGCAGGGCACAGAGCCGGACAAGCAATATGATGATCGTTTACCTTGTGAGCAGCATTTCTGCAGTCTCAGGTTTGTACTTCCATTCTAATGGGAGTATCTTTTCAGACTGGTAGTATGTGACCAGTCGCCTGATCTTGGATTCAGTGGATTGCAGGGAACGTCTGTTGTGAACATCCTTGGTGTTCATCGCAAGATGTTTTCTGACCCCGATGGCCTTTGTGATCAGGTTGTACAGGTCTTCCGGCACGTTAGGAGCGACGTTGTTCTCTTCAAGGATCGTTGTGATCTTCTTGCCGATAGCAAGGGTCACATCCGGGACGCCATAGTTGTCCCTGAGTGACATTCCGATCTCACTTGTGGAATTTCCCTGTTTCCACATGTCCAGTACTACTTTTGTAATCTCATCCGCATCTGTCAGGGACCATGCCGGTGCTTCGGTCCTTATCGGCTTCGTTGAACCGGATTTCCCTTTCTTGCGAGTATGCATTTTTGCCATATCATTCCTCTCTATAGTGGTAATGTAATGATCTTATTTTCTCTGTTATGTGTTCGAAACGCTATTGTAGATACAGTTTCGACGGATCAAACTAAATTATGTTGTAGATTAGCTTGATAACTGTGTGGGCGAAGTGAACGTAATAATCCAGACATCTGATATATAACTTATCGTTGGATACCTCAGATGTTAATCCCAAGGATTTTTGCACATTTTTCCTATATCAAACTCTTCACCACAGGCTCAGTACGACATCCACACCTGCAGTATTGACAGTCCGGTATATCGAATCAACCTGTTTATCCCGTAGTGCTGTCGTCTGTTCCGGTCCGCTGCTGTTTACCATCAGGGCCACCGTCGCGTTGATACCCCCGGACAGTTCCTCGTTCATGGAGGTCATTATCTGCCGCTGGTTCATCAGGACCATTTCGTCCTCTATCTGAGTAACAGCACTGCTGCTTAGTTTTGTGGACACGGTCAGGTTTGTCAGGTTGAGGGCAGTGGTCATGTGTTCAATAAGCTGGGTTGCCATCATCAGGTCCGGGGTACAGTTGATGGTTTGTGGGTCTCCCATCAGACCCCTTTGCTCATTGCTTGTATGGGAACCGGACCTGAGCAGCGATCTCAGGTGATCGGCCGGAAACACCAGTTCAGTGATCATCAGGGATGCATCATGTGAAGCCACCGTGATGCTCTGGTTGAATGCGGCATGGTATGCTGTGGAACGCATCGCGGGTAAGGACGTGTTCATATCTGCAAGGACGGTATCGTTAATGGGGCCCAGGATGGCGTCCCTGGACACACGGTGTGCAAGGGGCAGTGTGATCATGGCACTCTGTCGGATGGCGTCGGGTAGTGGCACGTTGCCCACGACAATACGGCTTTCAAGAGGAAATCCATTAAACGGCACCCAACGTGTCTCGAACCGGTAATCATAGCGCCTTCCTATCGTACTGTCAAGGTATGAGCGAATGGCGTCACGTGTCTGGGTCCCATGCTCCTCTGCCATGGGATTGATGGGGGTATAACTGTTGTTCCCCACCACGGATAGTCCCAGGAGCATGTCCTCTGCGATAAGGTCCGAGAGCGTCCGATGATGTTGGTGTTTTCCAAGGACCGCATCGGTCGCGTCGGTGGCAATGGAACTGTTTGGCATGGACAGGTTGATGATGGTGGTTGGAGAAAGGGTGTATCCGAAATCATCGATCTTCCCATTTAGCAGCGTCTCCAGCAGATGCGTCTCAAAGTCCTGGGTGGCCGTATATCGTGCTGCATCGTATTGTCCATCTGCGGTGATGGACGGCATGAGGATGACCGCTGCAACGGAGACAAGGACCAGGAAGAATATTGCATCCACTGTCGATGCAAATGCTGTGGTGTTATCCGATAGTTCTGTTATTCGTTTCATTGCTATCTCTATCCCCTATTCCCTCGAAACCACTTATTTTTGGATACTGACCCTGATCGTGCCCGATGCGAACTCAGCAGGGCTCAGCTCGATCACCACCGGCACGGATGCTGCGATCACATTGTTTCCCAAAGTATGGGTACTATACCGTTCGATGGTCCACTGATGATGTCCGTCATCGGTCGTGATGTGTACCGAAAGGTCAAGGCCATCGGCATACCTCGCAAAGAATCTCCGGTGAGCCTCACTGTCGGAGATAGGATAGCTGATGGTGTCAAGTGCCTGTGCCGAGATTCTGTCAGGGCCTGCTGCCTGTATCTCATCGAATGAAGCAATATTCTCAGCGATACGGGTGGCTTCCTCATAGTTCCGGAGTACCATGGAGTTATCATCGTAAGTCAGATAGGTCTGTGCCAGGATCGCTGCAAGGACCACAAAACCGATGATCATAAGGGCGGTTGCCAGTATATCATTGTGCGGTTCCAGTACTCCGCGATCATCATTGATAAACGAGAATAAGGTCAAGAGATGATACCTCTGAATTATTTTGTATGTATATGGGTGTTTTTTTCATACAGACCGTTTTGCTCGTATTTAACAGTATTTCCCAACTCCCGGTTTGCGCCAGAGTTCCCATTACCTGGTCACAATCACTGTTAAGAGGTTCCTGCATACTGCCATTCTGGCCTGCAAAGTTTATAGATAACAAGTTTCGAAGTGTGCTTTCATTGAATGGCAACATCCTGAACGTCATTGGCACGACCGAATGGATGGGACGTTCCTGATGCAATGCCTCAATGCGCACGTATTCACTGCTGACGTATGCTTTGATCGGCTGTTCCCAACCGAGATCCACACGATCGAACGTGTAGGTATGGCCCTCATTTCCCGTGTACGATAAGCTTCCCACATCATCGATGGCATATTTCAGGCCAAGGGCGATCACATCCAGTTCCTGTTCCATGTGTTGGCCTCCCAGATCCTGAGCCAGCTGATAGGAGGCCGATATCAGTATCACACTTGCAATGATCAGTGCGGTTTTGGATAGCACGAAATCTATCCATGCTGACCGGTCATTGCAAAGGTCACGGAATGTGTTCAATGGTATGACAATCCATCCTTCAGATATCGTATATTTTGACGAATATTTTTCCGCTGCTGGCCTCTGTTACGGACTCCAGCATCACCTGGTGCTGTCCCGATGAGAGTGTGTATGTCCCATCCAGATGGATGTTGGAGAACAAGGCATCTGTCTCATGGATAACACGCTGTTCACCGGTCTGGATGTAGTAATTGCTCGCATCCTCAGGCCATGTATTCTCGCTATCAGGAAGTGCTCCAAGGACGATCTTCGTATCTGAAGGGATATCTACCTTAAGGCTGATCATCGTGCCTGCACCCCGCAGTGTCATCTGCTCGGCATTATATGTGATCTTCGACAGGGCAACGTCGGTGTGGTGCCTGTCTGCAACATACTTCAGATCAAGTATTGCAGTGGTGAACAGCACCATGAGCAGCAGTACCAGCATGGCTGCCACTGTGAACCGCATGGGCAGCGCATCAGCCGCCTCCTCATCACTACAGAATCCTGCAGGATCAAATATCCACATATTTATAGTGTGATCTGGCGTATCGCTTCCTCAAGGGTTAGCTGGGTCTGTTCACCGGAGTGCATATCCTTCAGAGTCACCTGTCCGGCTTCGACCTCCCGTTTGCCAACGATCACAGCAAAATCGGCGTTCATGTTGTTGGCATAGGATAGCTGTGCCTTGAAGTTCCGTTTCATGATGTCCAGGTACACTGGTATCGTTTCTCTCATTGCAGTGGCAACCCTTATCGCATCAGTACGCGTCTCGTCTGTGGCGATGACAACGGCGTTTACAGCACGGTCCGGTTCGATCTTGCAGATCTCCATTATGCGATCAAAGCCAAGACCAAAACCCGTGGATGGTACATCTCCTCCACCGAAGAGCTGGATTAGTTGGTATGACCCGCCGCCACATACCTGGTTCTGGGCTCCGAGTCCCTCAGCATAGATCTCGAACACCATGCCTGTATAATAATCCAGGCCACGTGCGATCCCAAAGTCGATATTATAGTTAACCCCATAGGCTGCAAGAAGAGTGAGAAGTTCCTCGAAATGATCAAGTTCCTCAATGTCACCGATGATCTGACGAGCTTTTAAGACAGCATCTTCCCCACTCAGGCAGATCAGCTCCAGCACGTTGCGACGAATTTCTGCACTTGCATGAATCTCTTCCAGGTAATCCTCCAGTCCTGAATCATCCTTTTTGTCCACGAGTCTCATGATCTTTGTCTGCTCCTCGCTGCCAAGGTCCCGCAGAACATGCCGTATTATGCCCAGATGCCCTACATGCAGATCACCCTGTATGCCCACAGCCCTTATCATTTCGGATGCAAGTGCGATGATCTCAGCATCGGCATCTGTCAGTTTACTCCCAATAACTTCCACACCGAACTGCCAGAATTCCCTGTACCGTCCCTTCTGTGGCCTTTCATAGCGGAAACAGTTCTCAAAATAGAACAACTTGAGCGGCCGCGGGTTGGCCTGAAGCCCATTGACATACATCCGCATCACTGGAGCGGTCAATTCCGGCCGCAGGGTCATCTCTCTGTTGCCCTTATCCATAAAATTGTACAATTCTCCAACGACCCCTTCACCGGATTTCAGAGTGAACAGGTCAAGTTTCTCGAACGTGGGAGTGATTATCTCATGATACCCCCAGTTATTCACAACCTGCCGCATGATGTTCTCTACATGTCTGCGACGCGTGGTTTCTTCTGGAAGAAAATCCCTTGTACCTCTTGGCTTGCTGATTTTCATTTTTGATTGCACCTGGTGATCGAAAAGGTTCGTAATGTGTTATCTAACGGGTAATTTAAAAATGTTCTATTTTATTGTTTCGATTGCTTATAGAATCAAGGTATCTGACAGGATACACTGTCATTACATATATTAACAGGGATATCCATTTGCATATACCATATGCTTCCTGAAACCTGCGAGTCCTATGAACAGATCATATATGGTACTATCCTGCATGGTGATGATCTTGATCCCATCAAAGGGTATGTCTGCATAGAGGATGGTATCATTACCGAGGTGGGTGAGGAGGCTACCTCTTCTGATAATATCATAGCTCCCTGTTTTGTCAATGCCCAAACCCATATAGGAGATTCCGTATGCAAGGATCCTTCTCTTGGAAACAGCGATGGTATCTGTGTCCAGCGAGACCTGGATCAGCTCGTTCGCCCGCCACACGGGCTGAAACATCGTGTCCTCTCCAGTACTCCAAATCATGTGCTTATGCGACACATGCGGGCCAGCATCATGGACATGCTGTCTACCGGTACATGTGCGTTTGCTGATTTCAGGGAAGGCGGTGTTGTGGGATTGATGGCCCTGAAGGAGGTGCTCAAAGGGGTATGCATTGATAGTATTATCCTTGGGCGGCCTGCTTCCACAGAAGGTATGCTGGAAGATATTCTCTCAGAGGTCGATCGGGTACTGAGGAACGGCGATGGCCTTGGGATGAGCGGGACTAATGATATGGATATGGAACTGCTCAGGCAGGCTGCTGGCCATACAAGGAAATGGAAGCGCTTTTTTGCCATTCATGCCGGGGAGAAAAGCAGAACGGATATTGAAGATGCCCTGTCGCTTGAGCCGGATATGCTCATTCATCTGACACAGGCAGATACTGCAGATCTCAATGCGGTAGCGGATGCCTCTGTCCCGGTGGTCGTCTGTCCGAGATCAAATTTTATTACTGATGTAGGTATGCCACCTGTTCGCAATATGCTTGAAGCGGGTATCAAAGTTGCTGTGGGGACGGATAATGTGATGCTGAATTCTGTCAATATGTTCTCTGAGATGGAATTCCTATCAAAGATAGCTGGTCTGGATGATAGACAAGTATTTAAGTTGTGTACGCTTAATGGGGCTTCGATATTGAGACTTGACAATATTGGTTCAATAAAAGAAGGTAACAGGGCATGTCTAATGATATTGAACGGTAGGTCCAATAACCTGATGGGGGTCAAGGATCCTCTTGGCGGTATCGTCAGAAGGGGCAGACCCGATGATATATTATCGATAATCCGTCCATGTACTATATAATTAAAAGATCAATTAGAGGGTAATTTATGAAAAGTGAACTGTACCGGAATATTATGATCACTACCGATGGTTCTGAGCAGAATCAGATGGCTATTTCATATGGCATTGAGCTTGCACGATTGAGTGAGGCGAAAGTGTATGTTGCCTACGTTGTAGATACTGCTGCGTTTGCTTCCATTCCAATGGATGCCGGATGGGAAATGATGTATAAAATGCTTGAAACGGAAGGCAAGGATGTTGCCAGTACGGTAGAGGAACTGGCGACGGAGGCAGGTCTGGAGGTTGAATCCAAGATCCTGGAAGGTCATCCAAGTCATGAGATCATTGAGTTCGCAGAGAACAATGATATCGACCTGATAGTGGTGGGTACGCTTGGTAAAGGTGGATTGGACAGGTTCCTTCTTGGAAGTGTGGCTGAAAAGGTAACCCGGAACTCAAAGGTACCGGTCCTCGTGATACGGGGAAGCAGCAAAGAATAATTGTGCAGTCGAGGTTTTAAGAACATGCCAGAAAACACACTTATCAAAGATATAATGGTCAGGGATGTAGCATGTACGACCCTGCCCGGTTCCCGCGACGAGGCACTTGAAATTTTAAAGGGCAAAAAAATTTCAGGTGTTCCTGTATTGAAGGATAACAAAGTCGTTGGGGTTGTGAGTCGAAGTGACCTGTTGAGAAATCCCGAAGAGGAGCAGATCGCACTGATAATGGTACGTGATCCGTTCGTCATCGGACCAGACAATAACATCATCGATGCAGCTAAACTGCTTGTTGAGCATGGTTTCAGACGCTTGCCTGTGGTCGATGAGGAGCATCATCTGCTAGGACTGGTGACGGTGGCAGATATCGTTGGGAGTATCGCATCCCTGAACATTACTGAACCCATAGGATCCTATCTTAAAAGGGGTATTGGTCCTGTTTGGTGTGATACCCCATTGACCGTGGTTGCACGGAACATGGAACTGGGGCACGTGAAGGCTGCACCTGTAATCGATTCAGACCTGAATCTGGTGGGTATCATCTCTGATCGTGATATCATCGGTGCCAGTGTGATCGAGGATACTGTGGAAATGTCCGATATGTCTGCAGGTTCCGATGACGATGCATGGACCTGGGAGTCCATGAGAGATACGATGAGTATCTATTACAGTGTCTCAAGGATAAAGGTCCCAAAGACTCCTGTAAAAAATATAATGGTCAAGGAATTGATAACTGCATCGAACAATACAGGGGTCAGTGATTGTGCCCTGAAGATGAGACGGAACAAGATCGATCAGATACCGGTCATGAACTCAAATGATACGTTTCTGGGTCTTCTCAGGGACAGGCACCTCTTGGAAGCACTTATCAAGAACTGATATTTCTAAGATGGGCATGGATGCGACAGGCCTGATCCCTGTTCGTCTCCACATATCTGCCAGGGACTGGAAATATAGATGGTTTCCTTGATCCCTGTAATATATCTGTATACATATTTCGGGATGTAGGTTCATAGCATGGACAGACCATTCATTTTTATAAATTCAGCGATGTCTGCGGACGGAAAGATCTCAACGAAGCAGAGAAAACAGGTCCGGGTATCCGGTAATGTGGATTTTGATCGTATGGATGAGCTTCGGGCAACGTCTGATGCCGTGCTGGTAGGTATCGGTACTGTTCTTGCGGATGATCCGAGCCTGACAGTAAAGTCCAATGTACGCCGGACTACCCGCAGAAATAATGGAATGAACGAGGATCCTTTCAGGATCGTTGTGGACAGCCATGCAAGGACCCCACTTGATGCCAGTATCTTTGATAAGGGCAGTGGCAGGATACTGATCGCTGTCTCAAAGGCAGCCCCACACGGCTGTGTGGCGTCTCTCCGTCAGAAGGCAGAGATCATGGTTGCTGGTGAGGACCGCGTTGATCTTGAGGAACTTGTACATCAATTGAAGAACATGGGTATTGATCGTCTTATGGTCGAAGGTGGTGCTACCCTTAATTGGGGATTGCTGTCGCACAGTTTGGTGGATGAGATATATACATTCGTCGGGAACCTGATAATCGGTGGCGTTGGTGCACCAACACTTGTGGATGGTACTGGTTTTGGCGAGGATGAGTTACTGGGACTGGATCTTCTATCGGCTGAAAGAATGGATAATGGGATTCTCCTGAAATGGCGCATAACCCCTCGATCCTGAAGTTAGCATATCATATTCCAATTTGTTGCGGAATTGGATACTATGACCTTCCGCTATGATATGATCGCATGGTACATTTATCCCATATGGTTTTGTGGTTATATCCACAAACCATGCATAACCTTTAAATCATGTTAGGCCCAATTTGGGCAGAAAAGGTGTTTGGATCAATGAAGATATTAATTGTTCTAGTTATCATTTTTGGTGTATTAGCAAGTGGTTGTGTTAGTGACATGAGTGCTACGGAGACCGGTAGTGAGGGTCTTTCAACCTCGGTAACTGATATGCAACAGATAAATGACTCTCTTGAAAAGGGACCCGTACTGCTCAAGATCGGTGCAGAATGGTGTCCACCTTGTCAGAAGCAGGAGCCAATTATTGATGCCCTTGTAGAGGAATATGAAGGCCAGGTGGCTGTGATGCATATTGACACTGATACCAGTCCGGAACTGGCGAGTTTCTTCAATGTTTATTCCATTCCTGATTCCTGTGTGATCGTAGATCAGAAAGACGGACAATATGTATACATGGGACTGGATGGTATCACAGATAACACCCGAGAACGTGTACGTTTTCTGGGATTAACAAATAAGCAGATCCTGGCAACAACACTTGACCATGCCATAGATATGAGAGCAAACCATTCGAATATTGAATGACTGACTGATTTGTTGAGGAAAAGTAATGGATCTTACAGGAGTATCCCCGATAGCAGCCTTTGTAGCAGGTATCATCAGCGTGTTCTCTCCCTGCGTCCTTCCCCTGCTTCCGGCAATACTTGCTTATTCCACTGAAAAAGGGTCTCTCAGACCGCTGGCCATCGTTGTCGGTCTATCCATCTCCTTTACCACAATGGGGATCGCCACATCTATGGTTGGATCGGTCTTCCGTCAGTACTTTGCCTATTTAAGCATTATCGCCGCCGGCGTGATCATTATACTGGGAATATCCCTTATTTTTGAACTTGGTATGCCCCGATTCCTGTCCACCCTGTCCAATTTGAATGTGGGCGGCAAAGGACTGCTCGGTGGCCTGTTGCTTGGCCTCTCTCTTGGGGTCATATGGATGCCATGTGTAGGGCCCATACTTGGTGCAATCCTTACTCTGGTGGCCGTTGAGGGTGATATTGTCTACGGTGCCCTGATGCTCTTCATTTATTCACTGGGTTTTGCTATCCCTATGCTGCTGGTCGCCTATTCGGCGAGCTTCTCGTCTGCGAGGCTGGGTACGGTGTCCCGATATGATGTTGTGATCAAAAAGATCGCGGGAGTGGCATTGGTCGCAGTTGGTATTTGGATGGTATACACGAGTCCACTGATAGCCATGTTGTAAGATCAAGCTGATCAGTTGTGTTCCGTAAACATCGTCTTGATCATCTGGCCCAGGCTTGTGCCGATCCTATTTATCTGCATAAGTTCCGTGATTCCCTGTTTTCGATATATCACTTCATATAAGGGTCAAAGCAACCGGGATCTCAAATCGAACATTGCTTTATTTCCTGTATAATATCGATAAAATCGTTTGTTTCCCTTTTAACATCATCACTACATACGATTGCAGAAATTGCAACCAGACTGTCAGCACCGTTTTTAATTACATCCATGCAGTTTACTTTGTTTATTCCCCCGATAGCAACGATAGGGATCCCTATCATGTTTTTAACATCACCTATCATTTCGGGACCAATGCCATTTCCTGCATCCTTTTTAGTAGCAGTATTGTATATGGGACCAAGGCCTACGTAATCAGCACCGTTTCTTTCGGCCTCAATTGCTTCATTAATGGTATGAACAGTGAGACCGATTATCTTATCATCACCAAGAAGTTCTCTTGCAGTATTAATTGGCATATCATCCTGACCAATGTGTACTCCATCAGCATCAACCGCATGGGCAACATCAATATGGTCATTGATCAAAAATATGGAATTATCACCACAAATCTTCCTGATCTCAATTGCTTCACTGATCATCTTCTTTGTAGTCTTGTTTTTCTCCCGGTACTGAACGATCTTGCATCCTGCTCCCACTGCGCACTTTACATCGGATAGAGTTCCGTTTTTTGAGAGCTCTGAATCAGTCACAAGATAGAAGTCGATCTGTTCCAGCAAGGATTTTCTTTGGTTCATATCTATTCAACCATTTGATCAATATACTCCAGAGATCAATACTTTTCGACATTCATCATGTTTTTTACTTTCTCATCTGAAAGCCGGGATACCTCATCGTATAGATGCATCTTGAAACTTCCGCTACCGTTTGATCTTTCAGCCGCAAGTTCTCCGGCGATCCCAAAGGAGCATAAAGCATCTATCGCTGCGTCACAATAGTCGTTATTAAGAGCTGCAAATGAACCAATTATTGATGCAGCCATGCAGCCGGTGCCAACAATTGACCCCATATCCTCATGGCCGTTCTTTACTATAAATATTCTTTTTCCGTCACTTATTATATCGTTTTTTCCGGTCATTACAACTGTACATGACCTTGATCTTGCCATTTCTTTTGCGATCTGTCCGGCATCATCATTGATAGAAGTCGCTTCAACTCCTTTTGTTTCGGCATTTTTACCTGCCATTTTTGCGATCTCGGAATAATTGCCTTTAATGATATCGACATGAACGCTGTCAAGGATCTTTGCGGCCATATCATCCCTGAAAGTTGTTGCACCAACACCTACTATGTCAAGAACCACCGGTATTTTCTTTTCATTTGCAGCAGTTGCCGAAATGATCATAGCATCGATGAGTTCAGATGTCAGGGTCCCGATATTGAGTACAAGGGCAGATGAGATTTTGGTCATGTCGGCACATTCTTCGACTGCATGGGCCATTACAGGGAGCGCACCAAAGGTCCTTGTCATATTCGCACAATCATAAATTGTCACCCAATTAGTGATGTGATGTACCAATGGTTTTTTCTCTCTCATTACTTTTAATGCATCCTTCATTGTATTCCTCCGGGAAGTTATTTTAAAAATGGAGATATCACATTCGTGAATATGCGATTACATGAAATCTTATAAAGCTTACGCTGAGCAAACCAGAGATATCGACAAACACGACAGTAATTCATTTGTTGCAGTCTGTCGGGATAAATAAAGAAATGATACTGAGGAATGGTCACATCGGTATCATGGATATATTTTTGCAGATCCTGTGGCTTATTCACAGGCATCGTTACTGGTGTAGATCCTGATGATCTCATTCGCCTCCTCATCACCCACCCTTGCTGCCACAACTTTCTGGACAGCTCCGGCATAATCCGGTCTCAGGCAACCAAGGCTTTCCTTTCCTTCTTGTATAAGGTCGAATAAATATTCCAAATCACTATCTGAAAGCTTCTTTAATCTACTGAAAAAATCGGGTAGATCTTTTGAAAAATGATTTGCAACCGGAGGAAGAATGGACTTAAAATTAAATCCGGAACTGCTGCATTCCAGATCAATGCATTCAGGAGCAAGTTTTTTTATTAATCTTATGTCTTTTTCATCGAGTTTGCGTGCCATACTATTCCAGCTTTTGATTTTATTGTTTAAAGGTGTAATGTCTCCAGGATATCCCTGTTTGAAAAAAGGATCACACAAGATACTATCGCTAAAATTTGGTACGGAACGTGAGTTGGACGATGAAATAAAATGAAGTGAAATAAAGAACAGTAAAGTGTGAGGATAATACTCACGCTTCACTTTTCATTTGCAATAGCTACCAGCTCGTTGACACACGCCACTGCAATGGGTGTGCCGCCACGGGTTCCCACGCAGGTAATGGACGGTACATCCATCTTCCTCACAACTTCCTTGGATTCAGCAGAGTTTACAAAACCTACAGGCGTGCCCACGATTAGTGCAGGCCTGATCCCATGTTCGATCATTCGGCACACAGCCAGGGCAGCGGAGGGAGCGTTACCAATTGCAACAATGGCACCATCCAGTTGGTCCCTGGAATTCAGAAACCCGGCTGCGGTTCGTGTGATGCCGTACTTGTGTGCTGTTTCGGCATCCTTATCCTGATCCAGTACACAGATTATCTCACAGTTATGGCCTTTCTTGGTGATACCTGCTTTGACCATATTGATATCCACAAAGATCGGTGCACCGTTCTTGATGGCTTCGATCCCTGCATCGATGGGATCATGCTTGAACCGCATGATATCAGCGACATTTGGATCGCCGGTGGAGATCATGCACCGCTGTCTGACACGTCCCTGTGATGAATCATCCCCTACGAGTTTGCTGGCGATCCGACGGCTTGTCATGTAGATGGCCTTTGCCTCATCGGTCTGTGCACCCAGGTCGGTACATAGTTCGACAAGTTCCGGGTCGATCTCAGTGGTCATTTCGACAAGCTCTTCGAGTTCAGGGATATCCTCACTTATTTTCGTGGTTTTTATATTATCAGTAGTCATATTTGTTTTGATACCCCCTTGGAGTGATAATGCGTTCGACGTCTCCCTTCTTCCATATCCGGGATACACTGCTGGTGATCAGTATGGTGGTCCGCATGTCCACCCAGTCATCATAATCTTCCAGTACCCTGCCCAGGGTCGTGACCACATGCTCCTGTGCCTCGCCACGAAGGGCATTCTTGACAAGACCCACAGGCACAGAACTATCCCTGTGCTTGCGTATGACCTCGATGGCCCTTGAGAAATTAGAGTGACGCTGTCGGCTTTTCGGGTTGTAAAGGGATATAATGAAGTCAGCCGAAGCTGCTGCATCCAGCCTTTTCTCGATAACTTCCCAGGGTGTCAGCAGATCACTGAGGCTGATCACCGCAAAGTCATTGACAATGGGTGCACCCAGTACGCTTGCACCGGCGGTGATGGCTGTAACACCAGGTAGAACCTCTATATCCACATCCAGATCCTGATGCTCGGCAACTTCCAGTACAAGGCCTGCCATCCCATAGACGTTCGCATCTCCGCCACTGACCATGGAAACCGTTTTATCCGCTGCCAGTTCGACCGCCTTTTTAGCTCGATCAACTTCTTTTCCCATGGTACTGCGTATGATCTCCTGTTCACCTAACAGACTCTCTATCTGGTCCAGATATGTCCCGTTCCCGACGATGTAATCGGATTCGAGTACCACATCCCTGGCTTTTACAGTCATCTGTTCCACAGATCCCGGCCCAATGCCGATGATATACAATTTTCCTTTATTCTGCGATTGCAATTGTGATCCTTCCATAAACTTTCTTTTTCATTATCAGATTGTTATTGTCAGATAGGGCCAGTGCGGATGGTTCAGCAACACCTTTCAGGCCAAACCGCCTTGCCTGGGATTCAGATGGACCGTCGAAGCGGTTGAGCACTTCGTGCGGAATGAATTGTATGTCAAGACCCAGACATTTGGCTGCTTCTATGAGTCCCGTCTCATTCTCTTTCATTTTAGCAGATGTCAGCATGTCCACGTCACTCCTACTGGCACCGATCTCTTCCAGTGCAGCCTCGATCGCCTCGATCGTCTCATCAGCGGTGACACCGCGTCGGGCACCGATACCAATGATAATTCGCCTTCTATCCTTGGTTAGTACCGATACGTCATTGTCCACGACAACCACCTTCGGTCCTTTGATCCTCAGCACTTCCACGTCCTGCTCCAGCAGGGCACAGTTAACGTCCCGGGTGGATTCCTTGTTGACGATATCACATCCAAGCTTTGCAGCTATGCCCTCCACTGAGTTGCGGTCATGCACCTCGGTGGCGGTGGTGATCACCGGTACTGTGCCCAGTTGTGCTATCTTCCGTACGAGTTCGTTTGCACCGTGATGCCCACCCAGCAGGGCAATGGCAAAATCAAGCTTCGAGTCCACGACCACCATTGCCGGATCGGTCCATTTATCCTTCAACAGGGGAGCAATATCCCTCACCACAATACCAGTGGCGAACATGGCCACGATGGCATCGTATTTCTCGAAGGCTTCTCTGAATATTCCTTTATGATATATGATCACATCGGCATCCAGATGCTCACCGAGCCGCCTGGCATTTGGCAGATTCCTCTCGAACGTGATCACAGCGGTTCCTGTGCTACTCCGTATAGATGAGACCTCCTGTAGTTCACTGGATCCACCACTCCACCGATGATGATCATCGCAGAGCGCCTGATCCCTGCCTCTTTGACCTTTGATGCGATAATCTCCACAGTACCTTTGATCACCTGCTGGTCATCCCATGAAGCATGGAACACAACGGCCACAGGCGTATCCTTTGGATATTCCACCTTTTCCATGATCTGCTCGATCTTCTGAGTACCCAGGAAAATGGCCATGGTCTCATTGTGCCGTGACAGTTCTTTTATCTTATCCTCATCAAGGGTCTTTCCAGCTGGTCTTGTGATGATCAGCGAGTCGGAGACCCCGTTTAAGGTCAGCTGTGTATTGAGTGCAGCAGCCGTGGCGAACACTGACGAAACACCCGGGATCCGCTCTACGTCTATGTCATATTTCTTCAGTTCTTCCATCTGTTCAATGACAGAACCGTACAGCGAAGGATCACCACTATGCAACCGGACTACCTTTTTCCCGGCCTTGAGTGCATCTGCCATGACCTTTGTGATCTCATTCAGAGTCATTCCATAGCTATCGATCTTCTCCCCGCTTGAATAATCCAGTACCACAGGATTGACAAGGGAACCTGCATAGACCACAAGATCTGCTTCTTCCAGACACTCGCGTCCCAGCACTGTGATCAGTTTCGGGTTACCTGGTCCCGCACCTACAAAAGTAATCATGTTATTGGTCATAATTTACACCGTTTATCTCGATCATTTTTCCTTGCAGCATATGTTCTAAAATTATGTACTCAGGTTCACTCAGTTCCCAGTGACGGTCGTCTTGCATAGACAATACTGAAATAATTTCCCTGTTCGGGTATATCGTCCACGTTCTTGATGATTACTTCCTTATCGGAGAACAGCCTTTCTGCAAAGATGAACTCCGTGAAACCTTCTTCACGAAGCGAGTTTATGATCTTTCTTGGTTGTTTTGCCTTGAGGATGATCTTTGATCGTTTCTCTGAGCCATCACTTACCTCAAAGGACGTTTCCACTGCGGCATCTGCCCGGGAGGCGAACGATGTGATGGAACTGATCCCCGGGATCGTGGAAGTCTCCACATCAGGATAATGTTTGTTCATGATCTTGGCCAGATGGGAAAATGTGGAGAAAAAATTGGGGTCTCCGATAAGACCGAATGCCACAGTACCATTCCTGGCATGCTGGGCCACGATCTCAGCGTTCTTTTTCCAGACGGCATTGAGAACGTCATAGTCCCTGAGCATTGGGAAGTCCAGGACCTCTGCATCGGCATATGGGGCCACCAGGTCCGCCGCCATGCGTCCCGGGACATATACCTTATCGCTGTTCTTCAAGATCTCAACCGATTTCAATGTTAGAAGTTCCGGGTCACCCGGTCCAAGTCCTACTCCTATCAGCATTTTTTATATCTCCTGTTATTCTATTATTGTGATCCGTTCTGTAATTTTCCGACGATGATATATACGGGATTCTCTGGTTTGAACATTGTTTCTCCGGTGATGGAATGTCCGCGTGAGAGTGCGACATGCACAACCTCGCTGAACATTCCGAGTTCCTTCATCTTGTTCATCACGGCTACGACCGTTTCTATGCGGACCGCATTCACAACGATGTTGCGTGCTTTTTTCAGATACAGTACTTCCAGTACGTTATCAATATTCTTAGTTCCGCCGACGAATGCACAATCGATAGTTCCGACATTTGCTTTTTCCTGCAACACTTCAGCCGATTCCCCGTGAACAAGGGTCACATTCTCAATATTGAAGTTCTCAAAGTTCCGGGCTGCGACCTCGATAGCATTCTCACGTGCATCGACAGCAAATATTTTCAGGTTCGGATTTATCGTTTTTGCAGCAATGGATACTGCACCTGTGCCACACCCGATATCAAAGAACGTATCTGCCATACACAAATCAAGTTTAGATAATGAGATGGATATGATCTCTGGCTTAGTCGGGCCTCCGCTTATATATAATAGCTCTGACATGATTATCCCAAATAAAGTTAATTGGAGTTAATTTGATATACTAAGCATCTAATAGAAGTTGTTACATAAAAACTTGTTGTAATAGGTTGTTTTATATGATAGAAAATAACGATCCCAAATATCTGCTGGTACTCGGAACTGCTTCACATGTAGGTAAAAGTGCGATAGTGACAGCTTTTTGTAAGATCCTATCTGCGAAACACAGGGTTGCACCCTTCA
Organism: Methanosarcinaceae archaeon; assembly: GCA_021106765.1. Classification (GTDB taxonomy): domain Archaea; phylum Halobacteriota; class Methanosarcinia; order Methanosarcinales; family Methanosarcinaceae; genus JAIOTO01. The sequence continues at coordinate 8,339 of JAIOTO010000060.1, read as the reverse complement.
AGGCACAGAATATGAGCCTGAACTCCTGGATCACACTGGATGGTAAGGAGATCGGCATCGCTCAGGCGATACAGGCCAAAGCTGCCGGTATCGAACCCACGGTAGATATGAATCCTGTTCTCTTGAAACCAAAGGGTGACAGAGTTTCCCAGGTGATCATTATGGGTGAGCCGTATGCTGATAAAAGTGCTGGCTCCTACTATAGGTCCATTGAGGAAACACACGATGTTCTCCGGGGCGCCCTTGGGCGATTGGGCGATGAATACGAAATCGTAGTAATGGAGGGTGCCGGTGGAGCTGCTGAGATCAATCTATATGATCGCGATATTGTAAACATCGGGACGGCACGGTTGACCAATGCTCCCATCATCCTGGTGGGGGACATTGAGCGTGGAGGGGTTTTCGCAAGTCTGTACGGTACCATTGAACTGTTGCCCGAGGACGTGCGCCGCAACGTGCGCGGTCTCATCATCAACAAGTTCAGGGGTGATCCTGACATCCTCAGCCCGGGAGTAGAGGAGATCGAGGAGCGGACCGGTATTCCAGTCCTGGGAGTGATCCCATATTCCACCCTGCGGATCCCGTCCGAAGATTCGGTTTCCATTGATGACAAATCTACTGGTTCAAGTGGGTCCAATGACACAGCTTCCAGTGTGGAGATCGCTGTGATACGTTTCCCACGCATATCCAATTTCACTGATTTCGAACCCCTCGAATCCCTTGCACGGGTCCGGTATGTGGGTCTCGATGAGGATCTGGGCGAGCCTGATGCCGTGATCCTGCCGGGTACCAAGAACACCATTGGTGATCTTAAGGAACTCATGCACAGTAAAATGGCTGATCAGATCATACAGCTCTCCGGCAAGGTTCCCATCCTTGGGATATGTGGCGGTTACCAGATGCTCGGCAAATATGTTGTTGATTCAGGTATTGAGGATGGAGAAGCGGCCAGTTTTGATGGCCTTGGACTTTTGGATATTGAAACTGAATTTGATGCTTATGAGAAAAGGACCGTTCAGGTGACCAAAGTAGTGAACTATGGCAGCCCGATCTTTGACCCCATAGAAGGTGAGAACATATCTGGCTATGAGATCCACATGGGTATGACGGATTCTAAGAACCCTGTCTTCGGGGATGATGGATGTGTCGATGACTCCGGTCTCGTAATTGGCACATACCTGCATGGTTTGTTTGAGAATGCGAATATGCGCAGGGCACTGGTTACCTATCTCCTGAACAAAAAAGGTCTTGATTATTCAGATGAGATAGTCTTTGAAAAAGATCCATATGAGGAACTGGCAGAGATAATACAAAATCATCTGGATATGAATAAGGTCTATGAGATCATAGGAGTTGGATCGCAGGACAGATGATTCTGTCAAAAAGTTTTACCTTACATGTCATTATATTACCCTATTCGTAATATAATATAAAGAGCTCTTGACAAATCTGCTATTGATACTCTTAAATAGTTTCAACTTTCTCTCCGACTAGGTGGAACATGGATATTATTGATATTTTCAATGAGGTAAAGGGTAATGTGCAGGGAATCTACCGTTCCAGGCTCCAAACCCAGGTACTTCTGTCTCTCCTGAATGGCAAAAGATCCCTTGCAGAATTACGTGATATAACCGGTAGTTCGTCCCAGGCATTGATCCCAAAGATCAGGATATTAGAATCGAAGGCACTGATCATGCCTACGGACCATGGATATTATCTGACTCCAATGGGAGAGGTGTTTGCCGGTAAGATATCTGATTCGGTGATTACCATGGGCGTGCTCGACAAGTTCAAGTCATTCTGGGAAGAGCATTATTTAGAGGGCATTCCATCCCCTCTGCGAAACAATATCGGATGCCTTTACAATTCCGAGATTATCAGTGACAGGTCCGTGGAGATCTTCAATGTTTACAACAATTATCTGAAAATGTTAAGTGAAGCGGATCAGATATATGGTGTCACCTCCATCATGGGTGAAGGGCATGCTGAGATGCTGGCACAAAGGGTCCTGGAAGGAGTTCCAGTGGAATTGATCATAACTCCCGAAGTTGCCAGGGAACTTCAGAGACCACCATATCGTGATCAGATCGATACACTGAGCACATTTTCTAACTTTAAGATAATGGTATGTGATGTTGATCTCATGACCGGGTTCACTGTTACCGACAAGTGCATCTCCCTTGGTTTGTATCGTAGCGATGGTGTGACGTATGACACCACAACAGATATTTTCAGCTACGACGAAAAAGCCATCGGATGGGGAGAACGGCTATTCGACCACTACCGAAAAAGATCAAGGGCAATACAATTTTGAGTCCATTGTTTATTTTGCAATGCCTTTAGTATATCTATACACCAGACTTTTCTTCATGAAGGGGAGAATTGTGGTTCAGTTTTCGATCGAGCAGTGTCGATACTGTCGATTTCAAATTTTCTATATCTACAGGTTTGGTAAGGTATTCATCGGCTCCTGAGTCCATCCCTATCTCCCTGTCAGAACTGTCGGAAAGGGCTGAATGTAAGATTATCGGAATGGACATGGTTTCGATATCATTTTTAAGTATTTTACAGACTTCATATCCTGTCATATCCGGCATCATAATATCGAGGATGATGATATCTGGTTTCTCAGATCTTGCAATGTTGAGTACTTCACGCCCGCAGTAGGCAGATATAGTTTTATAGTTCTTTGCAAGTACGATTTGAAGTAGTTCAATCGTATCTGGTTCATCATCAACTATAAGAACTTTTGAAATCGTTTTAGGTTCCATGTACTTACATCCTTAAAGATGAGTTAATGTCATCATACAGTGGATATTATAGTTTGTCTCATATACATTTATTATTGTGAATAATGTTAATTACTCTGATTAATATTAGTTGCCGAAATTAATGTGTACATCATGTTATCCACACTAATGTATTATGAGTGGATATACACAATTCAATAAGACCGTTAAATTTGAAATCGTACAGATTGTCGACCTGCTTATCTACACCTCGATATATCTCTCCTTCGCCGGTGTGGCAATGGGGTATATATCATGTATGCTACATGGGATCCCTTTCAACTGGCAGGTATTTGCTGTGATGTTCCTTGTGACGTACTCCGTGTATAACATTGATAGGAAAGCAGATGAGGAAGAAGATTCGATAAACCATTCACAACGCTATGCTTTTACGAAACGATATGAAAAGTTCCTATTTTCATCTTCAGTGATCGCTTATGTAACAGCGTTAGGGATTTCAGCTTCTTTTGGATTGGGGGCTGTGCTGATTGCCTCGATCCCCCTGGTCTCTGGTTTGCTTTATAGTTTTACCTGGCTTCCCAGATCCTTCAAATATCGCAGGTTAAAAGAGGTACCATCAGGAAAGAATCTTGTGATCGCATTGGCATGGTCATTGACTCCAGCCCTTCTTCCGCTCCAGTTCTATGGCAGTAGTGCAGATATGCTGTCGTTTATTACGATATTATTCTTCTTTACACTGGTGTTTATCAATAGTGCTGTATTTGATATGAGGGACATCGAAGGTGATCGCATATCAGGGATTGTTACGATACCAGTACTTTTGGGCGCACAGAGAACAAAATACCTGCTATGGTTTATGAATTTGCTTGCTGGTGTGGTTGCTTTGACGATATCCTTTGAGTATTTGTCATTTGCAGGAGTATGTATATTAGCTTCAGGTTTTATCTATGCTCATTGCTATATTTATCTTTTTGATCGAGGTAAAAGAATGAATACACTATGTGATGTCATGGCGGATGGACAGTTCATAATGCTGGGTATCGGGTTATGTATCATCACCACTATATTTGGAAGCTCTGGCATGTGAGAGTTTCAGGCACTGGAGGGTATGGTGAAGGTGAACGTGCTTCCCACGGTTGGCTCGCTTTCCACCCAGACCTCCCCGTTATGCATGCCGACAAATTCTTTCACAAGCATGAGTCCCAGTCCGGTGCCTCCATACTCTCGTGTGGTCGAGCCATCCACCTGCATAAAGGGCTTAAACAGTTTATCCATATCCTTGTTCGAAATGCCGATGCCGGTATCTGTGACCGATATCTGTGCAAGGTTTTCAGCAAATATTGCTTTGACAGTAACGGATCCCTCATTTGTTGTGAACTTGATGGCATTTTCCACCAGATTGTAGAGGATCTCCTTGACCTTGGTAAGATCAGCTGTTATTTCATCAAGACAGGGATCAATATCTGTTTCTACCACTATGTTCTTTTTACCCGCCAGCTGAGTTGTCATCGTCTTCACCTCATTGATAACATCAACCAAAGAGAATTTTTCATACTCCATCTCCATCCCTCCCACCTCGATCTTTGAAAGATCAAGGATATCGCTGATCAGGTGAAGCAGATGTTTACCACTTTCTAATACATTTTTCAGGTATGTTCTCTGTTTAGTGTTCAGTTCGCCGAATGTTTCATCAAGCAACACATCTGAAAATCCGATCACCGCGTTGAGGGGTGTTCTCAGCTCATGGTTCATGTTAGCCAGGAACTCTGATTTGGTAAGGCAGGCCGCCTCTGCGGTCAGTTTTGCATTGAGCAGTGCTCGTTCTGTTTTTTTATGTGTTGTGATATCGGTGATGATCCCGTGATAATACGTGGGACTTCCATCTGCGTCCCTGATGATGAGTGTCCAGTCGTTAATCCATCTGATAGATCCATAACCATCGATCAAACGGTACTCCTGTTCAAACTGATCGATATGGTTCTCTGTGTTATATATGGTCTCAGATTCTATCCGCTCAAGATCCAGGGGATGGATCAGATCTGAATATAATACTGTACCATCGATCATTTCATTTGCGGAATATCCCAGTTTACTAATATTCTTGCTTACATACTCAACAGGCCAGCCGGGTTGGGCCTTCCACTTGAACAAAATGTCAGGACTATTGTTGATGATCTGCTCAGCTTGGTGCGCTTTTTGTTCTGCTATTCGTTCGCGGGTCATGTCGACAACAAATCCAAGGAACCTATTGTGTGATATCTTGACAGCTTTTATTTTGCAATATCCTATGTTGCCATCCTTTTTGACAAAGATTCCTTCCCAGTATGTTTGACCCTTTTCAGCCATTTCATCGATGTGTTCTCTGGCATTATCTTTATGCTCAGGAGGAATAAGGTCGATAAGTTTCATCGACAGCAGTTCGTCCTTTGAGTATCCTGTCATCCGTGACGCAGCGTTGTTCACTTCCAGGATATCGCCATGTTCATTGGATATGAATAGACCGTTGGGGTCATAGTCAAATATATTATTGTACCTGGTCTCGCTATTTGCCAATTTATGTTTCTGCTCTTCGATCTGTGCATGCAGTTTTCTCTTAATATCCGATTTCTGCTCCATTTGATGATAATACAGAGCGTTTTCAATGGTGCGACCAAGTTCATCGATATCAAAGGGTTTCTTCAGGTATCCATAGACTCTGGTCTGCTTTATTTGCGTCAGGGTCTGCTCATCGGAATGGGCTGCTAGATATATAATGGGGATGTCATAATGACGATTGATCTCCCTGACGACTTCCACACCATTCATCGTTCCTTTGATGACAATATCCATTATCACGATGTCTGGCTCGTCTAACTCGATCGTTTTGAGGGCGTCTTCGCCAGATCTCACAATAGCTAATATTGAATAACCCAGAGCTATCAGTTTGCTTTTGATACTCATGGCCACGATGACTTCATCTTCTACAATAAGTATCTGTACCATTATTATATTCCTGAAACGATGTTCATGGATTGCTATAATGCGCCGTATACACTATGATTAGCATGATATATATTTATCATTGTGGCGAAAGTTCATCGATGCCATTAACATCGTTTGTCGGTATTTGGGAGCTTAAACACTGAGGGGTATGATGAAGGTAAACGTGCTTCCTTCTCCGGGCTCACTTTCCACCCACACTGTTCCGCCGTGCAGTTCTACGAACAACAAGAGAAATAGGTCCCTTCTTTAGCATTTCAAAAGAAATGATATTCATAACTGTAATTCGAAACCAAAATGTCAAAACTAGATCACAGAACTATCACAATAAACAAACATTATCCGATTTAAAAGGAGGCGAAAATGTACGGTAAATCCAAGGATTTTGAAGATGACATGAGAATAAGGGCACACATAGAACCGAAACAAGGAGAGATGAAATGATTTCATCGATTCGAAAGAGTGATATATCTATGAAATTTAAGTAATTCCTTAAAAATTCGCACTTTATGCGAATGGAAAAGCTTTAAATGTCTTATTATCCGACAGTTTCTACTAAGACGAGTGAACTCATCATTTGAAATAAGGTTTCTATACAGACATATATATATCTACACTGATCAGGTATTACAGAGACTACAAGGATGACGATCGAGATCGAACCTATACTGAATGAACCTGCTCTGGTCATCACAGGCAGATCGAAGGCTCTGGTGATAGCTGACATTCACCTCGGTATCGAGTGGGACCTTTACAACAGTGGTTTTTCTATTCCCAGCCAACTCGAGCAGCGATTGGATCGTATCAAAACATATATCGAGCAGTCACACCCCGATCGCATCGTCCTTCTTGGTGACATCAAGCACAACGTCCCACAGGTGTCATGGCAGGAGAGGGATGAGGTCCCGTACTTCATCAATTCACTTGCAAAATATGCCAAAGTCGACGTCTTCCCTGGCAATCATGATGGTGGCATCGGTTCTCTACTGTCTCCAAACAAAAATGTGACCCTTCATCCTTCAAGGGGGGCAGTTGTGGACGGGGTCGGTTATTTCCATGGACACACCTGGCCAGATCCTGAGATCCTGTTCGCCGAGCATGTGATCGTTGCACACAACCATCCCACCGTCCGACTTACGGATGAACTGGGTTACTCTTCGATCGAACCTGTATGGATCAGGACCCGATTCAATGAAGAGATCGTTTACAAACATTTTAACACGATCGGAATGGATGTACATGATCAATGGAACGATCCGCCCGTCCTTGTAATACCTGCTTTTAATGAATTGTGTGGGGGTGTGGCTTTCAATGAAGTGGTATATTATGATCTGCTGGGACCGATGTTTGTTTCCCAGGCGATCGAACTTGACAGGGCTAGGATCTATCTTCTCGATGGGACAGAACTCGGTATGCTGAAGAATATACGAAAGCTCGATATTACAAAAAAAACATCACGGTCTGGAAGAAGACGAAGAAGACCGAAGGGGGGGACTAAATGGTAAAAAATGAAGAAAATAACGTTGTAAGGAATACATTAAATGGGAAAGGACTTTCATTCAACAATATCTTTGATCGTCTCCACCCAGCCATACGTGCGGCTCTTGAAAAACAGGGGTTCATGGAACCAACCCGGCCACAGGCGCGCTCTATCCCTCATATCCTCAACAACGAACACACATTTCTCATAGCCCCCACTGGCTCCGGAAAGACCGAATCTGCAGTTCTCCCACTTTTTCATCACATACTGCTCAAGAGCGAAGAGGACAGAAAGGGTATCTCTGCCCTCTATATCGCACCTCTGCGGGCTCTGAATCGGGATATGCTCTCACGTATGCAGTGGTGGGGCAGGGAACTTGGTATCAAAGTGCAGGTCAGGCACGGGGATACGTCGCAGTACGAACGACAGAAACAATCAAAAGATCCTCCCGACCTGCTGATCACAACTCCCGAGACCCTCCAAGCTATGTTCACTGGCTCACGACTTCGTAAGAACCTGAGTTATGTGAGATACGTTGTCGTGGACGAGATACATGAGCTTGCGTCTTCCAAGCGAGGAGCCCAGCTATCCATTGGCCTTGAGAGACTTGTGGAACTTTCCGGGGAATTCCAGAGGATCGGCCTCTCAGCAACCGTGGGGAACCCGGATGTTGTAGCACAATTTTTGGTAGGCTCGCAGCGTGAGGTTTCCGTAGAGAAGGTCGATATGATCAACCTGCTGGAGTTCAATGTGATCAGTCCACAGGTATTGGACAGCGACATATCGGTTGCCAGAAAACTAGGTTGCGAACCAGATTTCGCATCTCATCTTCGCATCATCAAGGATATTGTTGATGATCATTTATCTACCCTGATATTCGTGAACACACGCCAGAGTGCAGAATCCCTTGCTGCCGGATTCAAGCTCCTCGAGGTTCCTATTAGTGTCCATCATGGTTCACTGTCCGTTGATACGCGCATCGAGGCTGAGGAATCGTTCAAGAATGGCGATATCCGGGGATTGATCTGCACTTCATCCATGGAACTTGGCATCGATATTGGAAATGTTGACCATGTAGTACAGTATGGTTCGCCGAGACAGGTATCCCGACTCCTGCAGCGGGTGGGACG
>JAIOTO010000095.1 GCA_021106765.1 Methanosarcinaceae archaeon | reverse complement strand
CAATAAAGGATACGAGGTCAACACCTGCGTCTATCGCTTCCTGTGATGCTGCAACAACTGCATCGTTGTCAAATTCTTGTACAGCAGCACTACCTTTCTCATTTATTTCATCCTGTGTTAACATATTATAATCTCCTTATATAACTCATTTAAATTTCTTGTCACATTCAGCTACAATAGCTCTCATATCTTTGAGAATATCACCATCTATTGGCTCGGCATTATAGTTATTTAGTATTTCAATACCTTTTTCGTGTGCAACAGCTACGATATCCTTTGAACCGGCAGCAGCCCAGTCTCCATACATTTTCCTGTCAAATAGCATTGGATCTGAAGGATAGTCAATATTATCTCTTGTATTCTTGTGTGCAAGGAAATTATTACCAGCACCGACGTCCCTGATAACGCTTAAAGCAAGTGTTTCTTCAGAGACTGCAATTCCCCTAGTTGCTTGCTTTATCATGGAAATAATGTCGTTGTCAATTAACAACTGTTCTATTGAGAGCGACATTCCCATCTCAAGCATGCCTGCACCATAAACACAACTTATGCCAGCAAGCGCCGGAAGAATTCCGGTGATAGTAGACTCATGGGCTGCTTGTGCATCAGGCAATTTAGAATCGCTCTATGAGCCGGCTGTGAAGGATGGGAGTCCATAGTATTTTGCGAGTGCAGCCACTCCAGCACTAATGAGGGCAAGTTCTGGTGAACCTACAGCAGAAGTTCCTTGTCTCAAATCAAAATTTGTAGTTGAACTACCATACCACATGGGGGATCCAGGTTTTGTCAACTGGGAAAGTACAAAAGCAGAAAGCACCTCCGCGTTGTGGGTAACTAAAGTCCCTGCGGTTTGAACAGGTGATGATGCACCGCCCATAGCCATGGAAACCGTATTTACAGGTATATTAAATCTTGCACTTTTTATAATTACCTGGCATGAGTTGTAACCAAGTTCAAGAGGACTTGTTGGACAGGCTGCAGTGGTAACTATTGGTTTCTTTAGAGCTTCTTCTTCATCTCCTCCATAGTAGGCTTTCATTAATCCAAAATAGTTTTCAACATTATCCATTTCGGCATCCGCAATCATAATGTGCTTTACGGTATTTTCCATAGGTGCAATTACTTCATGCATATTTGAATCTGCTTCACCTGTGAGATTGGACGCCGTCACAGGGCTAAGATAGTAGTCAATATTATCTAACGAGTCTATTATTTTTGCTAAATTTATTAAATCTTCTTCAGTAGATCCTCTATTGATGTATTTTCCAGGACCTTGATATTCAGTTACTTTTACGCCCACCCCGAAGTTCGTATAATGGACCTTTCCCTTGTTTGATATGTCTAGAGTGTGTTTAGGATCACGGCCATGAGCAGTAAATCTTGACGGTGCCGTCCTTAAAACGTCTTTTAAAATATACTCTGGGATCTTTACCATTTTGCTTTTTTCATCAACTTCACATCCGCCATCAGCAAATATCTGTCTGGCTTCAGCATCTGAAACCATTATTCCTGGATTTTCAAATATTTGCAAAGTAGCCCTGTGAATGGCTTCACATTCTTCTGTTGAAAGCACGTTGTACATGTTGCTTATCATATTCTTTATTCCTCCTTTGATAGGATGGTTGGATTTCCCTCATCCATATAGATTCAATGAGTAGTTCTATTATATATCATTTTCGATTAAGAATAGAAAGCATTATATACAGCATTATTCAAAAGAAGCCAAAAACCACTAATGTGGGGGAAATAAGGTCAAAATATGTCTTTGTAACCATTCTCTAAGGATATTAAGGCCATCAAACAAGTCCTATATTTAACAGTATCTGCCGGTGACAGAAATGTTTATATACCATACGACTTAATGGTGATTATGGCCATAGTGATTGGCTTACGTAAATTAAGGAGGAGGTTTTACTTGTGGATTTGAAAGCTGTATTAAAAAATCAAAATGTATTGAAGAAGCGTTCAGGATATATGTGGGCAATGACTGCCACCATATTATGGGGTCTCTGGTATTTGCCAGGCAGTGTACTCTGGGTATTGGATCCATTTGCTACAATGTATGGTGATATTGCGGTCGAAAGTGGAGATGTTGCTGCACTACTTGTTACTGCGGTATTGATAACAGCTTTCAATGCATTAGCTGTTGTAGTAGTTCTTACAATTTGGAATGGTTCACTTGGCAAATTAGGTGAACTTAAAAGAACCATGCGTGAAATTCATCCATGTACAAAATGGTTCTTTGCAGCTTCTATATTTGGAGGTCCTGTTGCAATTCTTGGGTCTTTTATTGCTATGGGTTTCGTCGGTGCAGCATTTGCTGCAGTTGCAGCTCTACTCTATCCTGTAGTTGGTACAATACTAGCTAATCGTTGGTATGGAGAGAAAATTACCAAGAGAGCACTTGTAGGTATGTTCTTTATGATTTGTGGCGGAATTGTTATTTTTGGAGCGGGTATTACTGGTGAACTGGGTGCAAGTGTTCCTTTAATAGGAATTATTGGAGGACTTATGATCCCTATTGGATGGGGTGTTGAAGGTGCCATTGCCGGTAAAGGTCTAGATGTTGCAGAACCGGACGCTGCGCTTCATTTGAGGTTTATTAGTGAAACCGCGATCTGGTGGGTTATTGTTATACCCATTCTTGCACTGGTTGGATTCCCAATGTACACATATGCTCTTGCGTTCTTTGATCCACTTGTTATGATGGTCATGTTCTTTGCGGGTTTGGCATTTGGTTATGAATATGTCTGCTGGTACAAATCCTTCCCATTGATCGGTATTGCGAGAGCTCAAGGAATTACCATTCTTTATGTGGTCGTAGTGGTAGTTGCCCTATACCTTTTCTTTGGTTCCGTACCAGATTCCAGTTTGTTGATAGGTGGAGCTTTGGGTATTGCTGGTGCTGCTGTTATGTTCAGTGAAGATGTGACCGAAGAGGAGTCTATAAGGACTTAAGGAAAGGTGATTGAAAATGACGTTGCGTCCATTAAAATTCAGAATACTTGAAATCATGTCTGACGGTAAAGCACATTGGAATAATGAAATTATTGAAACCGTTGGGGAAGAGTATGCAATGACCGATGATTATGGAAGATCTTCTATTAATTTTGATCTAATAGAACTTGCTTCAGGAGGGCTAATATCCAGTCTGGAAGCACAAATTGATGAAGATACAGGCCACTTGCTTCGGAAATATGGCATCACCGACTATGGAAAGGTTCGAGCATCAGAGTCATGCTTTAGGAGTTTATGAGGAGGTCATGATATGGTACAATCAGAAGTTGCACTTGAAACATACTATAGTTATTGGGCAGGTCCAATGCCTGCTGCCGAAATAACGTGGATGGTTGTTATTTTAATCATCTCTGCATTTGCTCTTTGGCAGGCAAGGACTTTTGCTCGTAAATTTATGTGATAGTTTAAACGAAATACCCAATAAAATTGGGTACTTTTTTTTTAAAAAAAATAAGAAGGTGAAAATATTGACAAATTCAAATGATGCTGCTATTTTGAAAGATTTAAGCGATGCTGTAATTAATACAGACAAAACATTGCTTGAAACAACAATTAAGAACGGTTTAGATGCGGGAATAGAACCATTGGAAATGATTGAAAACGGTCTTTCAAGGGGTATGCAGGAAGTTGGTATGGAGTTTGAAATGGGTAGGCGTTTTCTCCCACAATTAATGATGTCTGCAAATTTGATGACTGATGCAGTAAAAGAACTTCAGGAGTATATGGGTAATGAAAAAGCAGATAAAATCGGAACCATTGTGCTTGGTGTCGTAGAAGGGGATGTTCACGATATTGGGAAGAATATCGTAAAGATATTCCTAAGTGTGAACGGATTTGAAGTTATTGATCTGGGTAGAGATGTATTGATTACTACTTTCATAACAAAAGCAAAAGAAGTAAACGCAGATATAATCGCTACTTCTGCACTAATGACATCTACAATGGTGGCTCAAAAATCCTTAGAGGAAATGCTGAAAGAACAAGGACTGAAAAACAAATATAGAACATTGATCGGTGGTGCTCCATGCACAGAGCATTGGGCAGAGAAGATCGGTGCAGATGCTTATGCAGAGGATGCTGCTAGTGCATACGGTAAAGCCCTTGAATTAATGAATAAATAAGATTATTAGGAGTTGATTGGAATGGCTACAACTTATCATCAAAGAATGGGTGACGCAAGACCTGTTGAAATGACAAAAGAAGAAATAATTTATGATATCGATGAAGGGTCAAAGCTAGCTGCTGAGATGGGCCGGATACCCGAACTAACGGATGATGAAAAAGATCATCTTCTGGATATTTTTCTAATTCCAGACAAAATGGTTAGTGTCTCTCAGGAAAATAGGGTTATTCTGAGCGCTGATGTTGGTGGAATGGGATTATTTGGGAACTATGGCGAATATGGCGGTGTAGGGATCCCAATGGATTATACCACAGCTAATTTGGTAATGGAACGAGGATTTGCTGCGGATTATCATTTGGTTTCAAATTTGAATCTCATGAACAAAGATCTGAAACCGGCTGCTACCCAACTACAACAAAGCTTAGAAGACACTTTGATGAGGACCATATCTCCCGTGGAGCCTTTAATTGTACCAAACCTTGGCAATTATTACAAACCCGAAGGTCCATATGATAACGCTGGTGACTTAATATCTAATGGTGAAATTGAAAAGGGTCTTGCTGCATATGAGGATGCTATGGTTGCTGTAGAAAAAGATCTTCTATGGAGTGCACAAGCGGTACTTGATCCTATTGGCACTGATGGACTAAATCTTGATACTACAGCGGCTGCTGGAGATGGTGATTTCCTTGCAACACTTAAGGCAACTGAACAGATCAAGAAAACCACTCGTTTGTCTGCCTATATAGGAATGGCTAATGAATTCGTCTTAGGCATACATGGTGGACTTGAATACAATGGGGAAAGACTGGCTGGTCAATATCCGCATGAACAGGTGAAGTCGGTAGCAAAAGCCGGAGCAGATATGTTTGGTTGTGTTGTTAACATAAAAACCAAAAAGAGCACACCCTGGAATCTAGCAAAGACAGTTACTCTTCTCAAAAGATGTGTTGAAGATGCGGATATTCCAGTTCATGTAAATATGGGCATGGGTGTCGGAGGTATCCCAATGGTAGAAATACCACCCATAGATGCAGTTACAAGATGTGTAAAGGCAACTGTGGAAATGACAGGAGTGGATGGTATATAGGTAGGAGTGGGTGATCCATTCGGCATGGATGGCGCAATGAATATGGCAGTTGGAATGAATGGTATCAGAACTGCAGGCGATCTTGTTATGAGAATGCAAATGAATGGAATGAAACTTGCAGATGCAAAAAAATATGTTGGTGATAAGCTTGGAGGGCTTGATCCATTTGAACTGGCAGATGAGTACATAATGAAAGAAGTTAGAGAAGAACTAGGATTTGGAACAATTAATGCGGTGCCAGGGGCGATTAAAGGAATACAGGCAAAAGCAAATATTGCAAAGACACTTGATATTGAGATCCCCTGTGTTGATGTGTTGTATAACAGATAAGATCTGCTTCCAATTTGAGTGAAAAGTATCCACGAATGAGGATCTTTGAAAACGCAAATAAAGTATTCTCCTAATCGGGTGAGATGTCAGACCGAATGGCTCTGGTCTGGCATCATGCATATTATAATATGTTAAATTTTGGAGGTGTTGAAAGAACAAACAAAAAAGTTGATAAAGGCTTTGCAACTCCGTAGAAGATTCTGAGAATACCCCTTAGAAACTTCTATTTTTGTCTGGTTAGTATGATTTTTGATTTGTTTTTATTGTGCAAAAATTAATTCTTCATACACATCTGAATCCATTTGTCAGCCCCTGTGTCTATATCTCATTCTTATTGTTTGAAATAATTGATTTATAGAGACTGCCGGACAATAATGAGATTATGAATCGGGATAAGTCACCCACACAATGCAAAAGGGAAATAAAAAGGAAAAGAGAAAGTCCGGGTTTACTGCAACCCGAACTTAACAATATTCTCATCGGCAAGAGCCTGGATCTTTTTTATCGCATCGTCCCCACCTTCCATTGTGAAAAGGTGTTTGAAACGCTTCTGCATTTTGAGATAATCCTCTACAGGCTTTGGTTTCATGATCTTCTTCACCTTTGTGACATCGCCGTCCTCCATCTCGTACAGGGGCCACAGTGCTGTTTCAACTGCCAGTTTTGCGATCTCCACAGTCTTGGAACTATCGAATCCCCATCCGGTAGTACAGGGGGCATGTGCGTGGATATAGGTAGGGCCTTCTGTATCAATGGCGGTCTTGACCTTGCGGATCATATCCTTTGGGTATCCAATGGACGTGGTCGCTATGTAGGGAGCGCCGTGGGCTGCTATGATCGCAGGCATGTTCTTTTTCGGACGAGGATTCCCGATGGATACTTTTCCCGCCGGACTGGTGGTCGTTGATGCACCAAACGGAGTGGCACCACTTCTCTGGACGCCGGTATTCATGTATGCCTCATTATCGATGCAGACATAGGTGAAATCATGTCCCCGTTCAAAGGCACCTGATATGGCACGCATCCCTATGTCAAGGGTGGCACCATCGCCGCCCATGGCGATGATCTTGGTGTCTCCCATCTTGCCCATGGCCTTCAGGGCCGCTTCGATCCCTGAGGCAACCGCTGCGGTGTTCTCAAAAAGGGAATGGATCCAGGGGACCTCCCAGGATGATTCCGGGTATGGCGTGGTCATAACTTCAAGACAACCGGTAGGATTTATGACGATACAGTCCTCTCCTGCTGCCATCAGGGTAAACTTGGCAGCCATCGCATCGCAGCATCCAGCACATCCACGATGTCCTGAGGATAACAGTGATTTCATAACATTTCCTCCTTCAGATCGGCATATTGACTCTCCACTTCAATCCCGGAGTCTGCCACTTTTTTAGCCTGCTCAACGATACTTTCAATGGTGCTGATACGAATATCACGGCCACCATGACCGATCATGAATCCCACTACAGGCATATTGATACTGGTATTATACAGACATGCTTTGGTCTCGGTGCACAGGGCCCCTTCATTTAAACCAAGAGAGATGTTCTTGTCAATGGGAACCACTACCTTTGCATCTTTCACAGCCTTCCTGATAGCCTCTACCGGGAACGGTCTGAAGGATCTGATCTTCAGGAGACCGACCTTCTCTCCCTTGTCTCTGAGTTTATCAATAGCATCCTTGATCGTGCCGATAACTGAGCCCATTGCCATTATGATGATCTCGGCATCCTCTGTCTCATACTCGTCGATGAGACCACCATAGTATCGTCCAAAGATATCATAGAACTCAGTAGCTGCATCCTCGATCTTTTTCACAGCATTGTCCATTGACTGTTGCTGGAGGTATCTGAACTCGGTATAGGATTCCGGATCAGCAAAAGCACCGAATGACATCGGATTCTTTGGGTCAAGCACATATTCAGGCTCGTATGATGGCAAGTATTCATCCACGAGATCCGATTCAAGGAGTTCCACCGGTTCATGGACATGGGACAGTATGAAACCATCCATACATGTCATTGCTGGCAACAGAATGTCCTTATCCTCAGCGATCTTGAAGGCCTGTGCAGTCATATCAGATATTTCCTGGGTATCCTCTGCATACAATTGTATCCAGCCAGTGTCCCGCTGTGATATCGAATCCTGGTGATCGTTCCATATATTGATCGGTGCACTGACAGCCCTGTTCACAATGGTCATGACCACAGGCAGCCTCATACCAGACACATTGAACAGAACCTCATGCATCAGTTCAAGACCCTGTGACGTGGTGGCTGAATAACATCGTGCTCCAGCAGCTGAAGAACCTACCAGTGCCGAAAGTGCCGAGAACTCGGATTCGACGTTAATATATTCACAGTTAGGTATCTCGCCGTCTGCCATGAACTGTGACAGATCCTCCACAATATGTGTCTGGGGGGTGATAGGATAGGCAGAGATCACATTTGGTTTGCAGGCCTTGACGGCACTCGCAACAGTGTATGAACCTTCTGCAACGACCATCTTATCCTTGTCAAGATCACGTATTACTGTCATTATTTCTCCTCCAGGGTCATTGAGATCGCATCCTTAGGACATTCATTTGCGCATATCCCGCATCCCTTGCAGAAATCATAGTTGAACTCGAAATACCCGTCATCCCTTGGAAGGACGGACATATCCGGGCACAGCAGTTCGCACAATTTGCATTTAACACATTTGTCATAATCGTAGACAGGTTTGAACGTTCTCCACCCACCGGTCTTGTTCACGATCGTCGAACCAGCTTTACAAACCCCACCTGGCAGTAGCGTCATATTTTTGCCTCCACCATCATATCATATGCCTTCTGCATGGCTTCTGCATTCTTATCTCCCATCTTTCCTGGGAAACGTGCCTTTACTGCGGCCTTAATGGATTCTGACCGGATCTCTCCTGTCGCACCTGCGAAAGCACCCAACAGGACCGTGTTGACTATTGGACGACCTATAATATCAAGGGCGATCTTTGTAGCATTGACAGTCATGATCTTTGCATTGGTATTAAGGTCGAACTTCTCTGGCTCAAAATCACTGTTGATTATAATGATCCCATTGTCCTTTACACCACTCTCAACGCTGACAACTTCCAGCAATGTTGGATCCTGGACGATCACATAATCTGGTTTGTATACCTGACTTCTGAGACGTATCAAACTGTCACTGATCCTTGTAAATGCCTGTACCGGTGCACCACGGCGTTCCACACCAAAAGCCGGGAATGCCTGGCTGAACATCCCGTCATCGAATGCTCCGGCAGCCAGCAGCTCAGCAGCAGTTACAGAACCCTGTCCACCTCGGCCATGTATTCGTATCTCTTTCATCTAAATTCTCCATAACAATGTGTATGCTAACAACAACTTATCGATAAATTGCAATATGATATTCCGACAATATCCCGTGGAATGCATGTCCTATATCTGTCGGACAATCGTCAGATCCTGTGTATCTATTATCGAATCAAATACATGGCATTAGATATAAGTGCAACGTTTAATCGTGTACAATACTAATTATTATTTAACTATTTAACAATTTTTGTAAAAGGTTTGTATGAAGGAAACATTATTCCGGATACACTCATTGATCCACATTGGGTTCACACAACACATCAAAACATTCAATGATCGAACTCATATCATCGGCATGATTTAGTAACTGACGTACCTTACGACTACCGTCCAGTCCTCTGGTAAACCACTGTGCATGTGATCTAATGTTCATAGACCCAAGCAGGTCAAACCTTTCCAGCAGCTCCACATAGTTGATCAGGTCATCCCTGCGTTGTGTACATGTGGCAGGAGCAATGCATTCTCCCGTCTCAAGATAATAAGAAATACGATCGAACAGGCGCGGATCTCCCATTGCCGCCCTGCCGATCATCAATCCATCACATCCGGTATATGCAAGCGCATGTTCTGCTGAGTGCTCGTCCCTGATATCACCGTTCACGATGATAGGGATCGACAATTCGCTCTTGATCAGTTTTGCGTATTCGAGATCCGATGTACCCCCATATTTCTGTGATCGGGTCCTCCCATGCACCGTGATAGCACATGCACCGGCATCTTCGATAACCCGGGCGATACGAACAGTCGCATCGGTGTTACCAAGCACCCGCATCTTTGCACTCACCGGTGTGGTCAGATTCTCATTCAGGTTCATGAAGATATCCTGGACCAAATCCACTGATCTTAGTAGTGCAGACCCCCCTCCATTTTTCGTTACAACAGGAAATGGACAACCCAGATTGATATCGAACATCGGAGGAGAATACCGTTCTTCCAGTATGCGGGCCGCCGCTGTGATCTTCTCAGGAGAATTGCCAAATAACTGGATGCCCATGACGCCCTCCTCCTTGCAGGTCATAGCCCTGCGAAAGGTCTGAGAATTGCCATTGAGGACCGCATCCGAGCTGATCATCTCAGTATACGTTACCGAAGCGCCGTGTTGTTTGCACAGCAATCGGTATGCGATGTTGGTCACATCCGCCAGGGGGGCCAGGAAAATATTGCCTGATATTGAGTATCCGCCAATTTTCATCAGATATTCATGACAGGTAAGAATATATAAATAATCACACCATGGTATCCCCAAATAGTAGCCCGTATATCAAACAATAGTGATCCATATATCAACACTCATCAGGATGGAAAAATGAAGATAATAGCTTTTGTAGGAATGCCAGCATCAGGTAAATCAGAAGCCGCACATGTTGTACGTAACATGGGTATTGATGTCGTCAATATGGGAAACGTAATACGCAAAGAAGTGATACGCAGAGGTCTTGAGCCCACTGACGCGAACACTGGAAGTGTGGCCAATGATCTTAGAGATAAAGAAGGAATGGACAGTATTGCAAAACGATGTATTCCCACGATCCGGGACACTGGATCGAATATTGTGATAATTGATGGCGTCCGGGGTATTGCAGAGGTAGAATGTTTCAAGAAAGAGTTTGGGAACGATTTTACTCTTATATCCATCGATTCACCCTTTGAGCTACGCTTTGCACGGGTCCGTAAGCGTGGCAGAAGTGATGATATGGAAAATATCAATGCGCTTCGACAAAGGGATGAACGAGAAATGGGGTGGGGTATGGCCGAAGCCATCGGAATTGCTGATTTCGTCATTGAGAACACTACCGATCTTGATGATTTCAGACAGAATATCAAGGATACCCTGGAAGTAGATCAATGATCGAGGTAGAAGTGTGGGCTGATGTGAATCCCACAGAAAATTTAGAACTGGTGGAAGAATCTATAAGGAACATAATTGATATCGCTGATCTCGAGGTAACGGATAGTGAGGATCGCGTATCTGGCAGGGGGGGAGTGGAAGCACTTCGTCATATGCATGCACTTTTAAGAAGTGAGCAGATCCTCGACACAGCCAGGACCCGGTTATATTTAGGATTGGATGCCACCGGTACCTCCACGTATATCAGGATCAACAAACAGGTAGCCATTATGAAGCGACTGAATTTCCCTGGCCAGAAGGAATCATTGGGTTCGATACATGTTCGTATTCAGGCAGATGATCAAAAGGAACTTGAAACACTTGCTGACTGGCTTGCCCCACCTACAGAAGAGGGAATACCACTGTATGAGATTGATATGCCAATGGAATAATGAACGACTGATACAAGTGAGTGAGAACATATGTGCAGTATGAGGGTAAAGCGGGTCAGTTTCTCGTCCCGACGTGCCTGCAGGGACGCTTTTGACTGGGCCTACACCCTTGAGGATATTGGATATACCGGATGGGAGGTCGTCCAGGAGGGCGATCAGTGCCTGAACCAGGACAACATCGATCTCGTGAGTGACATCCATGATACCACTGATCTTGAGCTGAGTTTGCACCTTCCGTTCTCGGATATGAATATGGCATCCCTCAATCCGGGCATACATCATGAGATCCTCCGTCAGATGACAGATTATCTGGAACTGGCATCCGATCTTGTAGAACTTGCAGTGGTGCACCCCGGATATCTCTCACCCTACGGAGCCCAGGTTCCCGACAGGGCCTGGGAACAGAACGTACGATCCCTTCAACAACTATCAGACATAGCAGAGGAGTACGGTATCCTCCTGACCGTTGAGAACATGCCAGATCTTGCTCTTGTATTTGGACGAACACCTGAAGAGATAATGGAATTGATCAATGACGTCGGACGGGAAAACATCAAAATGACATTAGATGTGGGACACGCCAATACAATGGGGTTGGTGGATGAGTTCATGGCCACCTGTAAGGATCATATATCACATATACACATACACGACAACCATGGTACAAAAGATGAACATCTGCCGCTGGGCCAAGGGAACATTGACTGGAAGCACGTGTTTGGAGAACTGTACCATTACACCGGAACCTTTGTAACAGAGATGGCAGATCCAAAGGAAGGGGCACAGTGTATTGAGTATCTGAAAGAAATATAACAATTATACATTGCGTAGAGAGAAACTGTTAGGTTCACTTTCCCGGTCCATCGATGCGACCATGCCGCCTATCGATATCATCCATCATGTCCAGCATCTTGCGTATGGCCGTGCGTATGGCATCGGACTGGCTGACGAACTTCTTATTATGTCCGACATGAGCATTCAGGTCATCCAGCAGCTCCTGAGGGACATCAACACTGACCTTTGGCATTATCAAACCTCATGATATTAAATAATGAACGCATCTTATGATACATATAATAATTGCAAAGATTGGATCGAACAGGATCACAAAACGATACCGATGTCTGAATCACAAAGGATCAAGTATAAGAAAAAAGCGAGCCGGAAGGGATTTGAACCCTCGGCCGATGGATTAAGAGTCCATCGCTCTGCCTGACTAAGCTACCGGCCCACATATCATACACGGACTTGCCATCATACGTACTTCCTTGTTATATATATTTCGGATGAAAGTGCCACTAAGATACAATATTCAGCGAATGGATCGGTGTAAATAAACAGCAATACCCAAAGCAAAGAAGACAGTACAAATAAAATACACTTCACCAGAACTCAACATCCCGTAAAAAGGATTCGCAGTCAGCGGCCACAGGGGAATGATATCATTATACAGGAAAGAATCAAGTAAAACATGGCTCCAAACTCCGATAATTGCGCCACTTACAATGGAAACCCGAGAATAATCCTGATCTAACCTAAAATATGAAGTGATCCGTTCGAATGTATCTCTTTCTTTGTATATTACAATGATGACCAGCAAGCCCAGCAATGTCGCTCCGATAAATGTGTGAAATGGACCATGCAGAGGGCGACACCCCATGAAAAGACAATAGGTTGCCCTTACATCGATAATAATGCTACCAAGAATGAGCGCTACCATATTGATCCGCTTTTCGAACACCTCTCCCAAAAAAAGAGCCGGTCCAATATGAAATGGAGTGAAAGGTATGCTTATCACCCTCATCCATGTTTCACAACACACTTCGAGAGACCCGTGACCTCCACCACGTCACTATTGTCAGGACTCTGGACGATCATCTGTCCTTTTTTCAGGTATGGGATCCGTTTCTCGTATTCCTTCTTCACTTTCATGACATTGATAGCAGCATCGTTGGACAGGTTGAGTATAATGCGTGTATTGATCTGCTTGAACACAGTATCATCGATGTCCTGCGGGTCCTGGGTGATCAGGAACAAGCCTAATGCTTCCTTTCGCCCCTGTCGGGCAGCATCTGCGAACTTTGAGATTATCATCCTGGAGTGGGCACTGGAAGAACGGGACAGATAACGATGAGCCTCATCCAGAGTGAGGATCACCGGCGTATCCTTGACTGCTATATCTCCGGATGTCCTCAATTTGTTGTCAACGATCATCGTCATCAATGTAAGGGTGATCAGGTCCCGTATCCTGGAATTATTGATATATTCCGTAGGGAACACGCTGATCTGCCCGGGTTTGAAGACATCGGCCAGTATGTCCGTGATGGGGATGGCAGATTGGTCGAACACTCTGTCAAACGAACGATTCTTGACCTTCCTCACGATCGCATCATAGGAAGCTTCGTGGACCTTTCCACTATCCACGTAGGTAATACGTGTGCTCTCATCATCGATGAAAGAGCCAAATCCCCGGTAGGTATGCATCCCCGGTCTCTTGAAGTAGTCCTCAAGCAGGACCTCAAGAGCGATATACTGGAGTTCGGAGAGTTCTGCCGCTGCGATCAGCCAGGAATTGTTCCTGACCAGTTCAAAGGGAATGGTGAACTCCACCTGCTGCGCCCTGGAACTGCCATTGTAAGAATGACCGTCCACCTTTGCAACAAATGTCCGTGTCCTCGGCCATGCTCCATGTTCCACCATCTCGGAACCAAAAACAAGTTCATCGCTCGGGCTTAGTTCCTGATTGTTCTCGAAAAACTGGGAATACTCATCCTGAGGATCCATAATAACCAGACAGGGATTTTTTTTGATCTCAGCAATACTGCGTAAATTGTACCGGTTGTTCTCGTTCATGAACTGTCGGAGGATATTTTTAGTCAGGAACGTCTTGCCTGTTCCCGTACTGCCGCACACCAACATGTGACGGAAGACAAGGGGATCGCCCATAGAATAATCATTCCTGAGATAATATGGCACTGTGAAGGGAACCGCATCTGTCCTGACCAATTCCCCGCCCACACTCAGATGTCCGAGGAATATTCCCTCGCGCGGGATGTTGAGGCCGGTCTGTATCTTCACCTTTTCAGTTACCGGTAATATGGGGGTATTCGGGCGCGGGATCCGGTCCGCCATTCGGCGCATGAGCACGGTCTCGCCATCTTCTTGCTGCTCATATAGGATACAAATGGGGTCCAGGTAGGCAAGGTACTTGTAATCCTCCTCCTGGATGGTATTGGATCTTAGCATTCGTCTTGAATGTATCTCTGTCGCATCATCAACATCGAATTCCTGAACATACTGCAGTTTCCAGACACGTGAGAACAGATCCTCATCACCATAGGGCACAACCACATAGGTTCCCAGCCGAACCTGGGAGCGGTTGGATGTGGTTATGTATCCAGTCAGCCTGGCACTGGACTCGGTCACTTCCAGTGGTTCGATACCGGTCGTGATGATGCCAAACGCCCTTTCAAGATCCTCCGGGCCCGTGGGTAGCATTTCCATCTGTTTAGTATCGAATTCTTCGAATGCATATTCATCGTCTGCCACAGTCACATCCTCCGCATCGCATGGCATATCTTCGTCCTCGGACGCATATGCAAGAATATCAGGATCATTCATCTTCGAACTCACTCCATCGTATATCATTGTATTTTGTATCCATTGTTAGTTCTTTGAACTGGTCGATTATCTGACGGCGTTCGACCAGCCTTATCTTAGCAAGGGTATCTGCTTTGGATAACGTTTCAGGTATGCCATTGATCGCTATGTCATGCAGCACTTTTTTTGTGATCGTCTCGCGCATATCCTCATCCTTAACGAGCCCGTATGGGGACTCGATCTTGAACATCACGTTCATGGATGGTACATGGACCATGAAGAACGTTAGTGAATAATCCTCCTTCGGGAAACGGTGTGTGAGCCGGTCCTCCATCAGGGGAGTTGTCGTTCCCATTATATCCTCATAGAACTGGTTCGGTTGCATGAACCAATTGGTATAGGTGATGTACCTGCCGTTTTCAGAGCGTTTGGATTTCAGGACGCTCTTGAAGAACTGGGCATCCATCAACCAGGGAATATCGCATATATCATCCCGTTTTCTTAGTGTCCGTATGATCTGTCTGTCTTCAGGGTTCTTTACAAATCCTATTAGCGGTATACGGTTCTCCAGATGATGGTCCATTATGTCGATATAGTTCTGAAGGATCTTCCTTGCATGTGGGTCATACCGTATCTGTACCTCATCGGAGTCCACTACCATCCAGTACATTAGCTGTTTGGGGTAAATGGGGCCATCCATTATCAGGATACTGTCCTCTGTGAACTGATCCATCGTCCACAGGATATGTTCCGATTCTGCCAGATACATCGCAATATTATGCACAAGTCTACTGATCCTGGTCTGCAGAAGCCCTGGCTGGATGCGTATGATCTTAGAACGTCCTGATCCGTTGTCAAAGTCAGCCCATCCATCGGTGGTATCGATTATCACGCTGCTGCTTGGAGAATAGGTGGCAGCAACGATCGTCCTCTTTGAATGGATCTCAAGATCTGTCGGAGTAGATGCAAGGGCAGAATGACAGAAGTCCACAGACAGGCCATTATCAAAGGTGAATGGGTTAGTACTTCCACCATCGCATGAGACGGTACGTGGTATTGGGTCCTGTGTATGCGACATCTTTTTAATATCCACTTTGGAACGATATACCCTTCCAAGTGATCGCAGGACCAGATTTCCATCGTACCAGAGTTCATGAAGCAGATCAAGGATCTCACTTGAATTCTCCGTATCCTCGTCCCGGGCAGAGAACTCGATGCGGGATGCAAGGTCAGATATCGCTTTAATATGAACTGGATCAAGGGTCATTGGATACCATGGGGATGGACACTAATATATAGGTATTCATGCGGACTGGAGGGGTCATGCGACTACAACATATAATGTATCCATACAATATCTATATTTGCAGATTGAGTTTATACTTCACAAAACTATATGTATTATGACCTTTAAAATATGGTGTGGATAGATGAAAACGTTTACAAACGGCTCATTGATAAGAAGGAGTTATTTCTATCACTGATAAAAGGATAATTGAAGTCAACAATCTAACCAAGATATTTGGTAAAAATCCCACAAAAGCGCTTTCCTTTATTGAAGAAGGGGTTTCCAAGGACGAGATCTTCGAGAAAACAAAACAGAC
Organism: Methanosarcinaceae archaeon; assembly: GCA_021106765.1. Lineage (GTDB taxonomy): Archaea > Halobacteriota > Methanosarcinia > Methanosarcinales > Methanosarcinaceae > JAIOTO01. Next base: position 19,683 of record JAIOTO010000095.1, on the reverse strand, counting down.
CGTTGGCCTGTATGATGTTAGTTTTAATATAAAAGAAGGCGAGATATTCGTCCTGATGGGTTTGTCCGGCTCTGGAAAATCCACTCTTTTACGCTGTCTGAACCGCCTGATCGAACCCACTTCTGGGACAGTGATCATTGATGGCGAGGATGTTACTACAGCTGGCAAGGACAAACTACGGGAGATTAGAGAACGAAAGATGAGCATGGTGTTCCAGAACTTTGCCCTGCTTCCACACAGGACCATAATCGATAATGTAGCCTATGGTCTTGAGATACAGGGAGTGGATAAGGACAAGCGCCATGAAAAAGCAAAAGTGGCCATCGAGACCGTAGGTCTGAAAGGACATGAGTTCAGCAAACCTGCACAGCTTAGTGGAGGTATGCAACAGCGGGTCGGACTGGCACGTGCGCTGGCAACCGATCCGGAGATCCTTCTGATGGATGAGGCATTCAGCGCCTTGGACCCACTCATACGTAGTGAAATGCAGGATGAATTGCTGGAACTTGAAGAAACGATGCAAAAGACCATCGTCTTTGTGTCACACGATCTTGACGAAGCCCTGAAACTGGGTGATCGGATCGCATTAATGAAGGATGGGATGATCGCACAGATAGGAACTGCAGAAGAGATCCTGACAGAACCGGCCGATGACTACGTGTCAAAGTTCGTGGCGGGTGTGGACAAGGCCAAGATCCTGACCGCAGAGAATGTCATGAAACGACCCGAACCGACAGTAGTGATGTCCGATAAATCAGGTCTCGAGGTCGCACTGAGGCTTATGAAAAGACATGGTATTTCATCCATCTTTGTTGTGGATAAGGGCAAGAGGCTTAAAGGACTCGTGACGGCTGATGATGCAGTTGACGGGTTGAAGGACAAGAAAACGTTGCCGGATGTGCTCATTGAAGATATCCCCATAACATCGCCTGATACTCCAATAAAGGATCTTTTCCCAATACGGGAAGCAACTGCCAAACCCATTGCAGTCGTCAACGATGTGGGCAAACTTGTAGGCATCATCGTTCGAGGAAGCATCCTTGGAGCACTTAAAAGAAAGGAGGAGGATGAATAATGATCATACCCAGAATGCCGATAGGAGAGGGTGCAGAAGCTGTCGTGTACTGGATCGATGATACATTTGAACCAGTACTTGATATGTTCAGTGCATTATTCAGCTTTTTGATCGATGCTTTCAAGGATGGGCTACTGTTATTCCCACCTCTTCTCTTTATTGTGATCATTTCCGTTATTGCGTATCTTATCAGCAGACGTGACTGGAAGCTTGCCTTAGGGACCGGTGTTGGATTTGTGTTGCTCCAGAGTATGGAACTATGGGTAATGTCTATGGAAACGCTGGCTCTGGTGATCGCTTCTGCAGGAGTTGCACTGGTGATCGCCATTCCGGTAGGGATATTGTCCGCCAAGAACGATGTGTTTTTCCGTGGAGTCAAACCCATACTTGATCTTATGCAGACGATGCCTTCTTTCGTGTACCTGATCCCGGCTGTGATCTTCTTTGGCCTTGGTAATGTACCGGGCCTTATCGCAACTGTGGTATTCGCTATGCCACCAGCTATCAGGCTGACCAACCTGGGAATACGCCAGGTACCAGAGGAACTTGTGGAAGTTGCGGATGCGTTCGGGTCCACGCCCATGCAGAAGCTTGTGAAAGTGGAGATCCCAGTTGCACTCAAAACGATCATGGCTGGCGTGAACCAATGTATCATGCTTTCCCTGTCGATGGTGGTGATCGCCTCGATGATCGGTGCCAGAGGCCTTGGATACCAGGTACTGATCGGCATCCAGAGAGTGGACATCGGTGTTGGTTTTGAGGCAGGGCTTGGTATCGTGATCATCGCGGTTGTCCTGGATAGACTCACACAGTGCCTTACTCCCGAATAAGATTTATGACCAAAGTTGGATATTATTATTGAGAAATAACTTACAATAAAGGAGGTAAGAGAAGTTGAACAATAAAATGAAAACTGTACTTATTGGAATTGTACTGGTACTTTCCCTTGTTGCAGCCGGCTGTGCCGGACAGGACGAAGGAACTGCTGAAGAAGAAACGTTCGAACCTGTTCAGGTAAGACTTGGAGACCCTGGCTGGGACGATTCACGTGCGAACACCCAGGTGTTCAAACAGATCATCGAATCCACAGGCGAATATGAAATAGAGATCGTCAAGGCGGATGTTGGTGCTATATATCAGGGAGTTTCTCAGGGAGATCTCGATGCATATATCAGCGCATGGTTGCCACTAACCCAGGCACCCTACGTAGAGAAATACGGTGATGATCTTGATTATGTAGGCAACATCTCCAGTGGTGCACGATGTGGTCTTGTTGTACCATCATATGTGACCATTGATTCCATCGATGAACTCGCAGACCATTCCGAAGAGTTCAATGGTGAGATACAGGGAATCGAACCTGGTGCCGGTATCATGCAGAACTGCGAGGGTGCCATCGAGACCTATGGCCTTGACTACCAGCTGAACGCAGCCAGCACACCAGCAATGGCAACTGTGTTGCAGGATGCCATTGACAATGAGGAATGGATCGTTGTCACGCTGTGGACCCCTCACTGGACATTTGGACGTATGGACCTCAAATATCTTGATGACCCGGAAATGACCTTTGGAGAAGCTGAGAATCTGGCCATAATTGCAAGAGCGGATCTTAGTGAAGAGAAACCTGAACTCCATGCACTAATGGCAAACTTCCACATGGACATTTCTGATGTAGCAGCCATAATGGTGGACATCGATGCTGGAATGACTCCAGAGGAAGCCGCTGCCGCATGGCTTGAGGCACATCCAGAAAAGTACGACGAAGTGCTGGGTACTGCATAATTGGGGATGTATTCCCCCCATTTTCCTTTTTTTCAGCTTTTGTGTTTCCGCAAGGTTTAATAATTAGCACTACATGTAGGGGGAGCAGATAGCTTTAATGAATAATTTATAACATTACAACTGAGGATAAATAATGGGCAAAACAGGCAGCATTGAATGGGTTAGGGTCAAAGGACGGAAAGGAAGGGTCATCAAGGTAAAGAAATCTGCGGCAGGAAAATCACACTCAGGACCTGCTCAGAGATATATGTCATCTGGTGCAAAAAGAAGGTTCATGAGACGCCCACAAAAAGCGATCGCTAAATAACTTTCTTTCATTATTTCTTTTTATCTTAGTCCCATAGTAGGTACTCTGTAATAGTATGCTGGTCCGACTCTGTCGGACTTCCTGTACGCGATGGAGAACTTACAAGTTGATCCGGTCGGAAGAAAATATTCCGGAAATATATTGTACGGCACTAAGTACTTTTGACTATTTTTGTAGCGAACCCCGACAGTAACGTTTATATAGAACTACAAACATGTAAAAACGACCTGTGATACAGGGAATCCAATTGATCTATATTTATACAGGAGATAAAGAATACAATGGCAGGACAAATGGCTGGACAGCCGATCTTCATATTAAGGGACGGTAACCAGAGAACAAAAGGTAGGGATGCTCAGAGTAACAACATTATGGCCGCAAAGGCAGTTGCTGAAGCAGTCAGAACCACGCTTGGTCCAAAAGGAATGGACAAGATGCTTGTGGATGCTCTCGGTGATGTGGTCATTACCAACGACGGCGCCACTATCTTAAAAGAGATGGATATAGAACACCCCGCTGCGAAGATGATCGTCGAGGTCTCAAAGACGCAGGATGATGAGGTCGGCGATGGTACTACAACAGCAGCAGTGGTTACAGGAGAACTGCTCAAAAAGGCCGAGGACATGATCGAGCAGGATGTTCACCCAACGATCATTGCTGCCGGTTACAGAATGGCAGCTGATAAGGCAGGAGAGATCCTCGAGAACCTTGCAAAGGGAGTTACTCTCGATGACAGAGAGTCTCTGATAAACATAGCAGGGACAGCCATGACCGGAAAAGGTGCCGAAGCATCCAAAGATGTTCTTGGTGACATCGCAGTGTCAGCTATTATCAGCATTGTCGACCAGGCAGATGGTAACACCGTCGATATCGATAATGTCAAGGTAGAGAAGAAGGTCGGTGGCCGCATCGGTGACTCCGAACTTATTGAAGGAATGATCCTTGACAAAGAGCGTGTGCATACCAACATGCCAAAGGTAATAGAGGGTGCAAAGATCGCACTGATCAATAGTGCAATAGAGCTTAAAGAGACCGAAATGGATGCAGAGATCTCTATTACGTCCCCTGACCAGCTGCAGTCCTTCCTTGACCAGGAAGAACAGATGCTCAAAAACATAGTCAAAAATATCACCGACAGCGGTGCCAATGTGGTATTCTGTCAGAAGGGTATTGATGACATGGCACAGCATTTCCTGGCAAAGGCAGGTATCCTTGCAGTCAGGCGTGTCAAGAAGAGTGACATGGAAAAACTAGTCAGGTCCACCAGTGGTAAGCTTGTGACAAGCATCGAAGAGATGACCGCAGATGAGCTTGGTAGTGCTGAACTTGTGCAGGAAAAGAAGATCGGTGGTGACAACATGATCTTCATTACAGGATGTGTCAACCCCAAGTCCGTGTCCATATTACTTCGTGGCGGCACAGAGCACGTCATCGATAATATTGAGAAAGCACTGGAAGACGCACTTCGTGTTGTCGCTGTTGCTATTGAGGACGAGAAACTTGTAGCCGGTGGCGGAGCTCCAGAAGTGGAAGTCGCATTGAGACTACAGGAATATGCAGCAACCCTCAGCGGCAGAGAACAACTGGCAGTGAAGGCATTCGCCGAGTCACTTGAGATCATACCACGTACTCTCGCTGAGAATGCTGGTCTTGACCCAATAGACATGCTTGTAGAATTGCGATCACACCATGAGAAAGGCACGAAAACAGCAGGTCTCAATGTCTATACCGGAAAGGTCATCGACATGTGGGAAGCAGGAGTTGTCGAGCCACTCAGAATCAAGACCCAGGCTATCAACGCCGCCGCAGAAGCATCTGTGATGATCCTGAGGATCGATGATGTCATTGCATCTTCCAACCCTCCAGCCGGTGCTGAAGGCGGAATGCCACCAGGTATGGGTGGAATGCCACCTGGCATGGGAATGTAATTCGGAAATATTGCAAAATAGTGTATCTGCGCAGTGATATACTGCGCATTTATTTTTATTTCATTTTTTTGAGTATCAAATTGTTAGTGTATCCATTAAGCTATTTCTGGGCAGATCTTAGGTTTTAAGATACTACCATCCACTCAGTGTATACAAATATGTATCCTGAGTTTAACAGTTTCAACCCATAATACAGTATTAATTAATTGTATGCATTCTTCTTGAGATACGATCATTTGAGTCTTGTGACGGATGGAACAATCGTGTGAGGAAGCTGATTCCCGTATATTCTGCCGTTAGACCCCTGAGCTACCTATCGGTGTTCTTAAATAGCTTCTACCATATCTACCACATCGACCAGAGGTATCCAACATGACAAATCCATCCCGGAATAGCTTCATCATGATCGCAACATTCTTCATAACTGCGATTATGAACTATGTCTATAATGTCAGTATGGGTTGGTTCCTCACACCTGAACAGTTCGGCGTGCTCGGGGTCTCAATCTCATTCCTGCTCATCCTCTCCCTGTTTGTAACATCCGCTTTTCCGCTTACCTCCACCAAATTTATCTCCGGTGAATATGAAGAGAAACTGAAACACCGTGTGTTCAAGAGTTCACTGGTCTCGAACATCCTTATTGGACTCGTCTTATCTGCAATTTTCTATATGGGATACACTACTCATGTATTCGAACTGGGTGAAGGATACGATCAACTGGTCCTGGGGATCGTGGTTACAACGATCCTGACATCGGCCATGGTTGTCTACATCAGTATACTTCAGGGTACATTCAGGTTCAAACTATTGGGAATTATCACGGCTATCATAACAATTGGCAAACTTGTATTCGGGGTGTTGCTCGTCAAGGCCGGTTTCGGTGCTTTCGGTGCTTTGCTCGGCATACCCATAAGCTGCCTTATAGGGATCGGGTTGGCTATACTCTTCACTCGTGACTTCACTTTCTGGAAGACAGGGGGTTGGGCAGACACGCATGTTTACCTTTTTGCTCTACCCATGTTCTTCGGCACTCTGGGTATGACCCTCCTGATGAACATCGATATCCTTGGCGTTAAATTCCTTACCGATAGCCTGCTTTCTAACACACTTGCGGGATATTATCGTGCATCCCTTATCCTTGCCCAATTTCCCGTATTCCTGACAGGAGCAATGATGGGGGTCCTGTTTCCATATATATCAAAACACGAAGGCAACGAGGCATATTCCCTGAAAAGTATCAAATACGCCACCCTTTTCATATTGCCAGCTTCAATAATAGTTGCATCCTTACCTGGATCCCTGATCACCCTGATCTTTCCCGATGTATATCTCGCTGCAGCTCCTTCACTACGTATCATAGCAATCGGTATGGGATGCCTGGCCATGATAATGGTGTTCACACACATCTTCCAGGCACGGCATGCCCCACGAATACCCGCTGTGGTCCTGCCATGTGCCGTTATCGTTGAGATTCTCCTGTTAATTGCACTTGTTCCAGAATATGGGATCATCGGTGCAGCAGCATCCACCACCATCGCCTGTGCGATCGGTCTCCTGGCGCTTCTTGTCCTCTACATACAATATTACAAGTTCAAAACTGATTACGCCGCACTGGTCAAAACGATCGTTTCCCTGTCCATATTCACCATCAGTCTCATCCTGCTTCCTCACACCGGGCTGCTGTGGATACTCGCAGACCTGACTATCAGTGGTTTGATCTATTTGCTTTCACTCACTTTCCTGAACCTGCTGGGCGAAGAAGATCTTGCAATAATCATTTCAGGCCTGCCCGATCATAGGTTCATCAATTTTATTGCAGAGAATATCCTACACATTACCAGAAAACTTAATGAGAATGGGTTGTAATAAACAGATAGATAAACGAACATGAACTTAACAAAAACATTAATACTTGCAGTGGTACTGTTGCTTGTATCATACAGCCTGATCGGCCTTTTACCACCAAAAGTGATAGAAGGAAATTCCATTGAGCGAATATCAGACCTTGAATTGACATTTGCAGGTACTTCCAGGTATGCAGAGATCACATTTGACAATGCGGACATACTGAGAGTGGATTGGGATGAAAAGAACAAACTGTCTGGTGCTCTGTTCGTAAAGGATGACACGATACTGATCGACAAAAGTCTCACTGACATAGATGATAAAGCATATTACGAGCTCACCGTTGGTGCTCTGTTCGAGATCAAAGACGACATAACCCTGACGATCCTACAGGAAGGGAAAGGATACACCACGCTTACGATCCAGGATGTTGGAACATACACAAACCAGGATTCCTCCCCTATGTCGAAGATACCTCCTGTATCGTTCCTTATCCCTGCAACGAAATTTGCAGAAAATATACTCAACACCACCTCAGTTTTCCTGCTCGGACTCTTCAGTATGATCATCGCATCCCTGCTTGCCATAGTACGGGAAAAACGGTGGACAGGTATCAGTTCGTCGAAGGACAATGATAGAGGGGTCAATCCATTATCAACCCTTATCTCGATCGTTTTCGGATCGCCCCTTCTCAAACGATACTGGAACCTACCTATATCCTCACAGTCCATCATATTCGCCCTGATCATGCTCGTGATCACTCCATTTTTCCTGATATACGATCGGGAAGACCTGGCCGAGCAGTCCGCGATCTATGCCTATTTCCTGCTGGTACTCGGAGTTGGAAGCCGCCTGATCTCAGAAGGTCTCGGGGAAGACAGGATGAACACTATCGAGTTCAATTATCCGATGGCGATCGAACACCTGAAGTACATTCCCCTCGGATGTGCCCTGTTCTCGGTGATCGGACTGGCAGGCATGCACATCGTTGTACCTGATATGGCCTACGTCCTCTGGTATTGGCTGATCCTTCTGTCGATCTTCCTTATTCCAGAATACGGAGCGGGTGTGGAGCCATATGCATGAAAGGTTGGATCGGTCAGATCTCCCCTATCTTCTGGTCATATTGCTCATATCAGTGATCTCATTACGAAAACTACTGACCCCGGATCCAATTATTTATTATGATTTTTCAGGCATCGTCCCACATATTGAGAACTTATTCAGTACCTGGGCATATAGGAATATAGGAGAACAGGTACCTATAAATTATTATAGTGTTTTTTCGATACCACTCTTGTTGCTGGGAAACAATATCGCAAGTAATTTATGGATACTACTTCCAATCCCCATATCCGGCATCTCAATGTACGTGCTTTGCAGAAGGAACACCTGTAGTCCGATGGCATGTTTCACTGCTGCTTTTATTTATATGTTCAATCCTGTAATACTTGACAGATTCCTTTCGGCACATGTGGGAATTCTTGTGGGGTATGCTCTGTTCCCTCTCGTTCTGTTACTCACACAGAGCATGTTTGAAGATCGCAGCTTAAGAGCGACACTTCTACTTGCTATTGTTGTTGCATTCACCTCATCCATACAAAGTCAGTTTCTGTATCTCTCACTGTTCCTTATCATTAGTTATGGATCACTCGAGCCCCTACTATCCCGTTCCTTCCAACAACTTGTATCAAACGCTATCTGCACAGGGGGAATGATCTTTGTAACCATCTCCCTTATGCTCCCTACCGTCATCCAGATACTGCTCTTTTCAGCATATCATGCCGGTCCATCCCTGATCAATATACATTATGTGCATTCTTTAAGCACGAATACGGAATTTTTGAATATGTTTCGTCTGATCGGACAAAGTGGAAGTCCATTTATTGAAACGATCTACCTGGACCACTGGCTTCCGCCTGCATGGGTCATGTTGGGTTTTGTGGTTCCGATCTTTGCTTATATCTCCATTCCTATCGTCGATCGGAAATATAGAAAATTGTCCATTATCATTGCTGTTATAGGACTTATGTGCCTGGTCCTCTCGACCGGCACAATGTATTTCAGCCACGCATACGAATGGCTATACTTTAACTTTCCCTTTTTCTATGCATTCAGAGAACCATCAAAATTCCTTATACCTGTATGCCTGACCTATTCATTACTGACAGCGATCTGCCTTGATTCTATCCGGATGCATCTGGACAAACATGTTTTTGAGAAAAGATCGAAGATGATCATATCCAGGGGGGTCATACTTTTGTTGATCATATCTCAGGCAATATTTGTCTGGCCAATGTTCACAGGAGACAATGAGCTCTACACCCATCATCCAAAATATGATCTCTCATCCGATTACAGGGATACAGGTGAGTGGATATCATCGCATAACGGTTTTTTTCGTGTAGCAGTCCTGCCGTATGATGGGTTTATTTGTCACACATGGCAATGGGTGTCAGACAAACCAATAATAGCTATCGGTCAATCCGACCCGCATTCTCACAAATACCTGACATATATCTTTGATTTAATTGAAAATAAAAATATAGATATCGCTGCATCAGCATTGGGATACACCAGTACAAAGTATGTGGTCATAAAGAATGCTGATACCTATCCTTTAAGCAGTAATGATTGGAACTTCGTTCCCAGCCGCTACAAAACACCCCCTTCTACCCTGAACGAATTGTTCAGCCACAGCGATTCGTTCAAGAAGGTCAAAACCTTTGGCGGATACACGATCTACGAGAACCTCCGTTTCATGGAACACGTACGCTTCACCCCACCTCCCATCCTTGTTGTGGGTGACAGGTCAGTGTTGCCATCCCTTTTGAACAATTCAGGGAATGTCACAGTGGTATATGCGAATCAGCTGGATAACCTTAAACAAAATGTCGGTATGTTTGAGAATGTGGTCATTGCGGCTGATCTGGACGAGCTGGTATTTGAGTTCATTGATCAGGATTACATACTGAACCCTTATGATGTTGCAGAGAATCCTGGTACCGGTCAGGCACCGAAAGAGATGATCATGCATCAATGGATACGATCCGACATTTTTGAATATGTCGAAGGAGGGATAGTGGGGGCGGGTGCATTGCCCCGAGGGGGTAGATACGCGATCACCAGGGGGGATGCTTTACTCGACATGGAATATGATGTCACTGATCCGGGCTCCTACGATATCTGGGTACACATATTATGTGCTCCTGATCGTGGTGCTCTGAACCTGTCGATTGGGAACAATTATTTTAACGCTACTTCTGATGCCCCTGAGTATAGAGGGTTCCAATGGTTCAATGTGGGTACAATGGAACTTAACAGGGGTACTTATGAGATCTTCCTGGAGAATACGGGGGGGGAAAATGCTGTCGATGGGGTTGCGATCGTACCGGTAGAAGGCCATGAGGCTATCATCGAAGAAGTTTCAGACGTCCTTGACAGTAAACATACGATATATCTTGATACATATCGATCACAGAATGATGGCATGGAAATCGACGATCTCATGATCGAGTATTACAGTATGGATGATGTTGTGTATGAGATCGAGCATATCTCCCCTACAAAATATATCGTCCATTACAATGCAACTGCCCCCTTTATGATGGTATTGGCAGAAAGCTATCATCCTCTATGGGAAGCCAGTTTGGCGAATGATACCATTGCGCCCATGATGGTGAACTCGTACTCAAATGGTTTCTTCATTGAAGGAACGCTGAACGGTACTGCAACGATCGAGTTCACCGAACAACGGACCATCGAACAGGCATTGATGGTGTCCGGTCTATTCCTATTGTGCATGCTGGGATATTTGTTTTTCCAATATTATAGACGTTTTTTTCAGAACAAACATGATCAATGAAATTCTTATATATTGTTACATCCTTATAGGGACAAAACATTAATCCCGAGAGATAACAATGTCCATCGGTAGTCATATCCCCAACAACAAAACTCTGCTGGTACTCATCGCCCTGGCTGCCCTGATCTTCCGGGCGCTCTCGGCCGCTGTAGTATTTACGAATGACAAGATCATGTTCCTTGGTTATGATTCGTTTTACCATATGAGACGGATCGTTCACACCACCCACAACTTCCCTGATTATCTCACGTTCGACTCGTACCTGAACTACCCTTATGGCTTTGATATTGCGTGGCCGCCTCTTTACGATCAGCTCGCTGCCTTGCTTGCCCTGATCTTGGGAGCAGGTAACCCTGATCTGCACACAATAGAGGTAGCAGGAGCAATTTTACCAGCACTGCTTGGCACTCTATCCATCATACCGATCTATGTTGCTGCATCAACTATCTTTGACAAAAAGATCGCACTTATGAGTGCAGCCGTTCTTGTATTTATGCCGGCTCATCTGATGGTCACCCAGATAGGTGCCACCGATCATCATGCTGCAGAGGTCCTTCTTTCCACGGCTGCATACGCTCTGTTTATTTATTCCCTGCGATCCGGCAGGATGAATGATATCACATTTACCAAACTTAGGAATCGTGACCGAACGATCGCCAGACCTTTGATATACGCAGCGTTGTCTGGCGTGTTCCTGATACTGGCAGTCATAACATGGGCAGGCTCACCGATCTTTATTGGTCTTATATTCCTGTACCTCCCTGTACAGTTCAGCCTCGATCTCAAAACGGGCAGGTCATCCCAGTATCTGTTCATTATCGGAATGTGTACGTACCTAACAACACTGATCCTATTGGTGCCTGTTGTTGCCTCCACATTACGACCCGGGCTGGAGATGAGTCCAATGTTCCTTTCCGGGTTCCATGTGATCTATGTAGCGATCATCCTTGTCGGGATCGGTATTCTAGGATCGACGGCTACCTATTTTCATACAAAGGGTATGGATTGGTGGAAATATCCGGCCATGGTTGTCACACTGGCAGTGCTCGGTCTGCTAACGCTGAAATTTGCCACTCCAAATGTATATCAGAATATCGCCTTCGGTATTAACTACCTGTTTGGAGGAGGGGAGATCCTCGGTACTATATCAGAAGCATCACCGTTGTTCTTTGCTGTGGATGGTAGTTTCACATTAGTTAACCTCTGGGAATATTTCGGTCTATGCACACTGGTAGCTCTTATAGCAGCGTGGATGATCGTTAAAAGAGTAAATGAAGAACAATATCCAGCAGAACTGACATTTTTCATTGTGTGGACAGTGGTCATCACGCTACTTACCATCTCACAGAGTCGTTTTGCATATCTGCTTTCCATCAATATCTCGATACTGAGCGGCTATCTGATCATGGCGATCTATACCCGGCCAGATAAAGGCGGGTCCAGATCGTCTAAACGGGGATCTTCAAGAAGCATCATACCACTGATCATTGTTATGCTTCTTTTCATTCCAACCATATACACTGGAATATCACTTGCAAACAACCCATCCATGATACCGTCTGATTGGGATGAGTCAGTTCGGTGGTTGGATCAGAATACCCCAAAGACCTCATTCTACGATGAAGCCACAGGACAGGCAGAATATGGGATCATGAGCTGGTGGGACTATGGTAATTGGATATTATACACAGGCCATCGACCGGTAGTAGCCAACAATTTCCAGACCGGTGTAAAGGATTCTGCGGATTTCTTCATCAGCAGTGATGAGAATGCCGGTAATGAAATACTGGATATGAGGAATGTCCGATATGTTATCACTGATATAGAAATGGTGAAAACAAAGTTCAACAATATTGCACAGCTTTCTGGAGAAAAAACAGATAGTTATTATGATCTCCTCACCACACACGAGGGTTCGAAGACAATAATGCGTAAGGTGGAAAATGATAAATTCAAGCAAACCATGCTTGTACAACTCCATGTCTTTGATGGTGTTATGCTGGACCACTTCAGATTGGTGTATGAGTCAAATACCACTGTGACAACGAATCCGGATGTAAAGTATGTGAAGATATTTGAATATGTCAAGGGCGCACACCTTGTCGGCCAGACAACACCCGGAGATATAGTTCATGCTGCTGTTTTGATAACATCGAACCGTGAGCGAAGTTTTGAATACCACAATACAGCCATTGCTGACGATGATGGCTGGTATGAAATAATCGTGCCGTATGCGACCACGAACTGCCCATATGATACCGCTCCAGCAGATGTGATCCATGTGTGGAGTGAGAATGGTGGTCAGATGGTCGAGGTCTCCATTTCCGAAAATGAAATTGTCAATGGTGATACGATACATTTGATCCCTCTGGTCCAGTCAATGGATTGAAACGATCTATCATTTTAAAAAATGGCAGTTCATCGTCAATAACCACAACAAGTTTATTACCTTTCAGTGCCATAGTATACTGAAGCCTTATTATAAAATAATCAATTCATAGTCTATTTCAGTATTTATTATACAAATGGAAAGGTTGGAATATGCCCAAACGAACCCGAATCATAAATGACCCTTCCGAATTGGTTCCTCTTCTTCAAACATTCAGATCCAAAGAGCATAAGAAAGTGTATAATGCACTTACGGATGATTGGAAGACAACATCAGAGCTAAAAGAGGATATGGGGTTTGAGGTCGCACCCAGTATAGAGATACTGAAAAAATGTGGACTGGTTGAAAGCCAGTGGCACATGCCAGAACCCGGGCAAACACCTGAAAAGGAGTACCGTTCTTCGTATTCAAAGGCCCAGGCTAATTTTCAGTGTTCTCTTGATGATCTGAGTGAAATACTCATGTTGACCTTCGCACCATATGAAGAAATTGAAGGCCTTGTCCGTGAGCTGGAAACACTGGTAATTGATGGAAACCATTCAATGAGCAGCCTTACACGTGCCCTCAATAAAAGTGCTTTACATGTTCGTTCCCTGGCACAACGCTCTAACATTATATCAGTTATGGGACAGAGACTCAAAGTAAATGAGAATCATAAATGATCGATATATTACAAAGCAAAAGTGGAATTACCAAGTTCCAGATACTGATAGAGGTTGCAGCTCACCAACCAAATGTGCGACAGAAGGAGATCGCCGATAAGATAGGTGTAACTCCACAGGCAGTCTCGGAATATATCAAAGAGCTTACAGCAGAAGGATTCATACATTCGGACGGACGTGTTCGCTATCGGGTCACGAAAATAGGCGTAGAATGGGTCTTGGAAAACGCCGCAGACATGAAACGCTATGCTAAGTTTGTGATGAGTGACATCATCAGCCATGTATCCACCTGGACAGCAATTGCCGATGAGGATCTTACAAAGGGTGAAAAGGTCTACTTGCATATGAGAGATGGATTGCTCTATGTGAACAAATATGATAAAGTGGATGCTACCGGTACCACGATCTCCGATGCTCAAAAGGGAGAAGATGTTGGCGTTACGGACCTGGTAGGCATGATCGATCTCGAAACGGCAAGCATAACCGTTTGCAAAATACCACGCAGTGAACGTGGAGGTTCAAAGAATATCAATCTCGAGCGTCTGAGAACACTTGCCGGTACAAAGGCCTACATTGCAGCGATCGGAGTCGAATCCCTGGTAGCTCTTAAAAGGATAGGACTGGTTCCTGATGTTATGTATGGTGCCAAAGAATCCATTGTTGAAGCAGCCTTCCATGGTCTGTCATCGCTTGTCCTTGTGATCGATGAGGAAGTACCAACCATCATGAACCGTTTGGAGACGGATAATCTGGAATATGAGCTGGTGGATCTGGCAATTCAATAATATATATCTTTTGGTGAAACAGATCCATGAAAATTATCGTTCTTTCTGATACGCACCTGAGAGGAGGCGTTCTCTCACCACAGCTTGAAGCGATCATTGCAGATAGTGATATGATCGTCCATGCCGGGGACTTTGACTCAATGGACTGTTATCGAGCATTTGCTGCTTCGCACAAACTCAAAGCAGTGCATGGTAATTCAGACGACGACGAACTCAAGCAGCTACTACCCGAAAGGATCAAGTTCAAAGTAGAAGGGATTTACATAGGGGTGGTGCACAACGGTTCACTGTCTATTATGGATACCACTGCATTGCGATATCTTGCAATGGAAATGGGAGTGGATGTCCTCATTTTTGGTCATATCCACAGACCTCTTATTGAAAAGAGTGATGTTACTCTTATCTGCCCGGGATCACCCACTTCTCCGCGGATGGCAGCCCCAACTGTTGTTGAGATAAATGTTAACGGAAAGGATGTGTCCGCAAGGATCATAGAAATAGAAGGAAGATCATGCGAGTATATTAAGTTCTCACAAGACCTCTCCACACGATCTGATTAATATAAAATGTACTATCAATCCTTGCCATTGATCGTTTCGATCTTGAAGGTGACATTCATATTATGAAGGGTTAAGCATACCTTGTCTCCAATCTTCAGGATCTCATCCACATCAACGTTGTTACCCCAGTCATAGATATAATCATAGGTACCATGCATGGGCTTGAATCCCAGGGACATCAAACGCTGGTTGATCTCCGATGGGCGACCGCCTTCACTATTGTACCATATAAGTAGGTACGTTCTCATTTTATCACCTGTATAGTTCAATGCAAACTATGTTTATCTGACTTTTGGTCTATGCTCGATAAAAAAGAGACTGCGCATCATCGCGCAGTGCTATTCCATCAAATTTCATCTTTCAGGGATCGCAGGGCATCCAATGCCATAGACGAATAGTAGGCCCTGTCAGTACCGTAATGCTCCTTTGCCTTTACCACATTCGAATCTTCGTCATCAAGAGCACTTATGCGATCAAGGGTTCGCTCGGCCGTATCAGCAACCCATATGTCACGTGTTTCTCCATCCACAATATGTATGGATTCAGGTCTTACGGACGTGAGTACACTTCCATCTGCTGTGGTGTAGGTACTCGGTTTTCCTACGATAGCAACAAAAGCAGGTGTTTCACATTCTGCAAGAACCTGTGCAGCTTCAGGCTGGTACTGACCAGCATAGATGAAGAAAGAACCGGTAGGATCTGATACACGTCCCTTCCAGTACTCCGAATCAGTGCCAATATCTTCCTTTTCGATCAGAGTTCCAACAATGAATATACGGTTAACCTTTGCACCTGTGGGAGTTAATAGATAATGTGGCGAATATACATCGTCACCATCTTTGAATGAAAGATCGGATTCCCGAAACTCCTGAGCAAAAATTCGCTGTGCAACTTCACGTATATACACTGCCATTTACACCACCTCCGTATCCCGTATCAACTCATCGACCAGAGCCATGTTCAGTTCAGATATCTGATCGATGGAATCAACCAGAATATATCGGTCCAATCTGGATCCCTCAATGGTATAATACTTCCCTATCAACATGGACCTCATACGCTCAAGGACAACACCTTGATCAAGGGCATCAGCCGCAAGGGAAACAGCCTCATCAAGGGTCATTCCAACAAGCTCCTGGGAAATGTCTCGTTTTATAATTGCATCCTGAGCAGTGACACCATCATCAAGAACAGCTTTGATCCTGAGATCATACACACCATCTACCTTTCCGTGCTCCATACAGGCACCCTTTGTCAATGCACGATTGCATTCAGGACAACGTTTTATCAAGCCCGACCCTGCCTGGACATCAACCATCGCACCGGTGAACGTGACCGTCGTCGTGCCTACCTCAATATCCTCATCCAATGCCTCTATCGAAGAGGTCTTATTGAGATTGATCGCAAACTTGCCGTTCCACTCATGTACAACGACATTGTTGAATAGATAGGTCTTACCTTCCTCGACATCCAGGAGATCGTCACGTAACCATTTATTGAATTTGATCGTACCAGTTTCATCTCCAACAAGGCCAACCTGGGATATTGATTCGTGAGAATTGTCCCACAGCTGTACAACCTTGGCTTTGATATTCGCCCACTTACCATCCTCATTCATCTCTTCGACCGTTGCCATTGATGTGGACAGGGGATCACCGGTTGGAATATTTCCAACATTCAGGTCCTCATCCAATACCTCTATTGAAGAAGTTTTATTGAGATTGATCGCAAACTTGCCGTTCCACTCATGTACAACGACATTGTTGAATAGATAGGTCTTACCTTCCTCGACATCCGGGAGATCGTCGCGTGACCATTTAGTAAATTTGACCGTACCAGTTTCATCTCCGACAAGGCCAACCTGGGATATTGATTCATGAGAATTGTCCCACAACTGTACAACCTTGGCTTTGACATTCACCCACTGGCCATCTTCATTTATATCAGCAATACTGACAAGAGTAGTCGATGACTGTCCAGAATAGAACCTGCTCCGATCAATATCATATTCTTTCAAGAAGTAATTCACCACACTTCTTCTTGCTTCATCCTGTGGAACTTTAAACTTGGTGATAAGTTTATTCAACCTGTCTTCGATCTGTTCTACAGGGATATCTACTCCCAGTTCAGTAAATTTATCTTTAATATCGTTAGCTACTTCCATAATAATTCCTCAAGCCTCTTGTTTGTTATCTTTTGAGAGGCAATCTTAGATAGGTACTGTACATATATATATCTGATCTAAGCACATTGAAAGTATTCCCTGACATATTATCTGTTCAACAACTCCTGAACATCTTTTGCCGCATCCCCTTCTCCAATAATTGATACAATATCATCTTGTTCCAGCACCATGTTACCATTGGCTATGAATGAATCGTCTCCACGTCGCACCATGACCAAAAGACTGTTTTTCGGAAGGGAAAGTTCTTTGATAGCCTTTCCTACTACCTTTGGATTTGTAACCCTGGCCTCCAGAGTCTCAGCACCCCCCGATACACCGCACATGGTAAACATATTGGACCTGCCAACCATATTATCAAGAACCATGGCAGTACCCATGGCAGGACTCATGGATCGTATATTAAGATCCCAGAACGCATGCAGGTTTTCCATATTGTTTACCCTTGCAATGATCTGATCTTCTGTGAACCCGAACTTGGCCTTAGCTATCTGACACACCATAAGGTTCGTGTTATCCTGATCCGTGGTTGCCACTACATACTTCGAATTCTCGATTCCTGCTTTTTTAAGCACATCGATATTTTCAGCGTCTCCATGTACAACACGAATGTCGGCTTCCATCAACTTTTCGCAGTTCTCCTCCAGTGCGTCGACCACTACTACATTATGTCCCCTCTTCTCAAACCTCTCTGCCAGAATATAACCAACTTCGCCTCCACCTGCTATGAGTATTTCCATGGATATCACTCCTAATCTTTTTGCAACATGTTTTGCCATTGTACCTGTTACTACTACAGTCATTATTACCGTAAGGAACATTAGGCCGACAAGTTCCTGGCCACCATCCATACCCAATAAATTCAATCTCATCGCAAAATATATTGCAATAGAGGCAGGTACAACGCCTCGTGGGCCTACGAACGATATGAACAACTTTTCTTTTGTAGTAAAACTAGTTCCTATGGTAGATATGAATACCGCCAGGGGTCTGACCACAAACATCAACAGCAGGATGACAACTACCCCCATGATCCCGATCCTTGTAATGTCTTCAAATCTCAGCATCGCTGCGAGAAGTATGAAGATCAGGGCTAGCATTATGAATACCAGGTTTGCCTTGAAATCCTTAAGAGCAGCTTTATATGGAACATTGGAAGTACCCACAATGATACCAAATATAGCCACTGCGAGTATCCCGGATTCGTTTCCAAATGTCTCGGATATGACATAGGTTGCGATGACCATTGTGAATGTAACAAATTTTACTGTCTGTGCGGAGAGAGCCGTTTTGAGTGAAAGGAACCTGATCAGTACAATTCCACTCGCAACACCCATTACCAGACCAATGAAGATTCGGTAAGCAATAAACTCGATGACCTCTACACCTGATAACTGGGAGACGATCCACTCGAATACGAGTGCTGCAAGTATGACACTTCCTGCATCATTGAGGATACCTTCGATCTCAAGGAGCTTGCTGACCTTATGATTTACCCTGACGCTACGTACGATCGGAGTTATTACCGTAGGGCCGGTGGCCGTCACCAATGCACCGAACAATGCTGCTATCTGGAGAGGAAAACCAATTACCAGATAACAGATAATAGTAGCAGATACAAAGGTGATGAGTAAACCAAGGGTTACAAGCTTTAGTACACCCTTTTGGATGGTTCGTACCGATTTGACATCGATGTGTAACCCCCCATCAAATACAATAACTGAAACGCAAAGAGATACGATGGCAGTGAGCCCATCTCCCAGAATACTGGGATCAAGCACACCAAGTACCTCAGGCCCGATCAAAATACCCTCTATTAGAAGAAAGATCAGTACAGGTAATTTGAACCGCTTGCTCAGCGTGTCTGCTATGATGGCCATTACCAACACTGCAAGCACCAGCTGCAACAGATATATCGAGTCCACTATCAATCTCCGTATTGGATATATGATCAAAGATCGTGTTGAGAAATGAATTACAGCTATAAAGTACTTTTGAGGATATTTTCACTGGCCTAAGGAGGTATCGACTAGCGATCACGGACGTATGGAATTAAAGTGTTTTGAAGATTAACTATTATAATAAAAAAAAGAGATGTTTGCTTGATCTGCATCCATATACAGATCGAACAAACATCCGATTGCTTTACTGTCCGGTAGAATCTCTGAACTTGGCGCAGCTGTTGATCTCGATATCAAGCAGCTTCTCAATATTCATCTTAGCTGCAATACCCTTGGCACAGCCTGGTACAGATGTAATGATACCAATATCGAGTTCCTCACGGACCTCTCTCATCACATGTT
>JAIOTO010000022.1 GCA_021106765.1 Methanosarcinaceae archaeon | reverse complement strand
TCAAATAGTACTTCCAATAATATGAAGTCTGGAACAAAGGATGGGTATCCGTTTGAATAAAGCAGAAACTATCACATCAAAACTTAAAAACATTAAGAGAATTAATACCTATAGGTCAGTTCTGCAGCTTGTGGGACTATCAATCTTTATGTATTTCGGCATGGAATCAACAATCTATGTGATCCTTCTGACCATTCCCCTGGCATTACTGGTAGGTCCGGTCTACTGTGGATGGATGTGTCCAAGAGGCATGTTCCAGGATCTCGCAGGTTTGATGGGAAGAAAAGTTCTTGGTAAGCGATACAACAAGCTGATCCCGAAAGAAGTTCACAACCGACTGAGATACTTCCGTTACATAATTATGATATTCGTATTGGTAACCGTTGTACTATATGAATTACAGATAGTCGGTGAGTCCCTGGAATCTGCAATAGTAGATGGACTGATCGCAATAATGGTAATTTCCATATTACTCTCTTTCTTTGTGGACAGGGCAGCATGCAAATACTTTTGTAAAGATGGTGCTGCGGCATCTCTGATAAATCTGGTAATACTCAAAAAAATAAAACGGAATAGTTCTTTGTGTGATTCCTGCGGTATATGTGACAGGGTCTGCCCCATGTGGATAAATGTGTCAAAAAAAGATGTGGTTGAAGACAAAACCTGCATAAGCTGTTTCAAATGTGTTTATGAATGTCCCCGGGATGCACTTAGTATAGAAGAAGACTAAGGGATGAAGACATTTGGAATGTAGATCTACAACAAAATAAAGACACTAACCCGACTGACTGGACAAATGGGTAGTAAATACATAAAAATGAGTGATAGAGATATGACCAAAAATCAATATACATGTGTTAAATGTGGTAAGCTTGTCGAAGAAAAGAATGTATGTGTTGTTGATAATAACCACATATGTGTGAACTGCATGTATCAGGGACATGAACCATTTGAGGTATTCCCCATTGGTTTTGTCCGCAATAAACAAACCCGAGGAGATAACTTTGGACTGGAAGGAAAAGAAGAGATCTCAATGATCGAATTGTTTGATTCGCAGAAACCATTCATGTATAGATTAGAGGACGAAAAACACCTGATGATCATCTATCAGCTCCATGAATCCAGAATGGTCAGATCGGTATTTAAGCGAGGAATGGATGGAAAAGAAGTAGGTATCTTCGCTTCCCGTACCCCTGATAGACTTTCGAGACTTGCGGTCAAGAACGTGGAATTGGTTGATATCAAAGGAACAACTCTCTTTGTAAAGCAGTTTGATGCTATAAATGGAAGTCCGATCCTTGACATTAAAATTCAAATGAAAGGATACTGAGAAATAATGAACATGCTGATCGTTATCCACTCACAGATCAGGTACGGTCATGTAACCGATAATAACCTGTAAGACTGTTAAGATTGTAAGAGGAATAATATATGCTAAGGGATCCACGTAATCCGAAATTGGATTGTTTATTATTCTTCCTCTTCATCCCTCTTCTGATCATAATGATCTTCCTGCTCGTCCAGAAATATCCACAACTCATATTTTCCCTTGCATTGAACTACCAGGATCCGACCCCACTCAGTCTGATAGCATCCAGTTACACACATGTATCAGTTGGACACATAGTTAAAAATCTTCTTGGGTACTATATTACCATCCTCCTCATCTTCACCCTGAGGAACGATCGGATGAAGTTCTACATCAACATGTGTCTGATCTTTGTGGTGTTACCTGTCGTGCTCTCAACATTATCAGTGATCTACCATCCACTTTCCGGCTACGGGATGGGACTATCAGGAATTTGTGCTGGACTGATGGGTTATCTGCTCTATTCGGTCTATGATTTTGTGAAACGTGAATGGAAGATATCCCTTAACAACTGTTTCGTCTATTTCGTGTGTATATTCAACCTGTTGATACTGTCGCTGACCTATCACTGGCTAAAAGTAACAGTAGTGCTCAGCATACTCACTATTGTTAATGTATATTTCAGCAAGGATGGGATACAACATATCCTTCGGAGGATTGCGAGAAACTATGAATGCTGTAAAAACTCACATAATAGCAAATTCCGGGACTTTTTAGAATTAGAAGCTTTCCTACTCATGTTCATATATTTGTTTGGGATATCACTCTCCCTATTCCCCATCAATATTGTCTCTGCTGAGGGAATGGTTACGAACATCTTTGTTCATTACATTGGCTATATTTTTGGAATATTTGTGCCTCTGCTGATCGTTGAGCATGTGTATTCCCGAACGATGGGTCGTTATTGAGATTGTAGTTATCAAAATTGATCCATATTGATAAGGATTTGTTCGCAGGAAATAAGTATTTATCAATTAAGGATACATGAGTTATGGATACAGGTAATTTTATACCCGACAGGGGACACTATTGTTAATTGGATCTTATTGCGTGAGATCGATATTTCAGAGGATTTGGCGGAAGCGTTTTTGCTCTGGAAACATGAACTATTGATCTAAACAAGCAGATGGAACAAAAAAAGGTGTATGATCTATGGTTGGACCTCAAATAAATGATCTCAAAATTAAGACAACGATCTTATTTTTGGTTTTGCTTCTTATGATCCTATTTAGCGGATGCATTACAGAACCAGAACAACTGCCTGAAGTGGACAGACACAGCAAAATACCACTTGATATTGTCAAAGTGACTCAGGAAAATGATAAATATCCACCACAATTGCATTCCGATGAATATGAACAACCCGTTCCTTTAGCAGTAATAAATACAGCAGGCGCTGAAGATTCCCCGTTTATACCTCTTGACAGGGATGAACTTTATCTATTCTTTACACCCGATGTAAGAGTACCTGTGGAAAAACAGATCCTTGACGGCGTAACCGGAATATATATTTCAAAGAATATTAACGGTATATTTCAAGAACCTAAAAGAGTAATACTACAAAATTCAGACAAATTGTCTCTGGACGGTTGTGGGTTTGTACAGGACAACACAATGTTGTTCTGTTCGGCAAGAGAGGGTTATACCGGACTCCATTGGTTTTCAGCAGAGTACAACGATGGGACATGGACGAACTGGGTGAATGCAGATTTTGACCCATCATATGAAGTAGGAGAACTGCATATTCATAGGGATGAGCTTTATTACCATTCTCTAAAGGAAGGTGGAAAAGGCGGATCAGATATCTGGATGCTGACTAATATTGAAGGAGAATGGAAAGATCCCATAAATATCGGAGTTTTGAATTCAGAAGAGAATGAAGGAATGCCATATATCACAGCAGATGGGAATGAATTATGGTTCAATCGCCAGTATATGGGTACACCGGCTATTTATAGGTCCCAAAGGGTAGATAACCAATGGCAAGAGGCTGAACTGATCCTCTCCAGATTCGCAGGTGAACCAACGTTAGATAAAGAAGGAAATGTTTACTTTGTTCATCATTTCTATGAAAATGGTGAAATGATAGAAGCGGATATTTATGTTGCTTACCAGAAATAAAATGATGTTCAATTGATGAAAATGTGTTATGGAACGGCCACATCTTATAAGTTAGCGATCATATCGGACAATCGTTGTGGCAGTGCTGTATAAGAAAGGGAAAAACAATTATCATACCTGCCTATCTTCTGATACTCGTTGTGTAATCATATTTGAAGCGGTCTGACTAACCTGAGGAAGTGATCTGATGACTAAAAAGATAAAACCAAGAATGAAAAAAAGAATGAATCCAAGAACAAGACGATTGATGATAAAATTTTTAAAAGGATTCTTTGTGATCTTTATGGGTGGTGCGATCATTTGGATTATGGAAAATCTGATACTAAATTAAAAGGAGGATTCGAAAAACAACAACGTATCATTCATTGATCACAAGTATAAGCCTCAGAATTTATGGTTTTATTTCCTTGACCCTTCCAACCTGACCATCTTCTAGTTGAACTTTTATCCCGTGTGGGTGCAATGATGATTTCGTTAAAATTCTTTTCACGATCCCATGAGTTATTGTTCCACTTCTCTGATCTTTCTTTAAAACAATTCCCACACTTGATCCTATTTTAATATTTTTCCTGATAGTACCGTTGCTCATAATTGTATAAAAGTATCTGATGGTATAAACATATGTATTAAAGAAAACATGTTGAAAAAACCTGATGACTAACCGGGTTTGAATATATTCATAATATGCAGATCAAAGGTTACAACTATAACTCGTGATATCTATCGAAAAAAGTGTGTTGAGATCTTGGTCTGAAGGTGATAATATTGTGCTGAACAGTCATTATTGCAGCAGTACACAACATCCGATTTTCCGATAGCTTCTTATTATCACACTAGCATTCCGGACCATAGCCCCGGTCACATGAGTTACTTATCTAAACCAATTTCCTATTCACAGTTTCTCGGCAGGTGGTGCCGTGTTGAGTTTGACGAACTTCACACCCTTCAGGGACATTAGTTTTTCATCCAGTTTCCTGATGTCCTCTGCCTCACCATCAAGAATGATCACTTCGAGGCAGTTCTGATGATCCATATGCAGATGGATGGATGACTTGATCAGGCTTGTATATTCATGTTGCGCATCCGCAATAGCATTGGATAATCCACGTTTGGTATGATCATAGATCAGGGTGATGGTGCCTACGCGCCGGCCGCGGATGTCGCCCATCCATTCATAGTATGTGATGTAGCTGCGTATGGCATCCCTTATGCCCTCTGATCGAGAGGAATATCCTCGTTCCTTAATGATCGAATCGAACTTTGTCAACAGATTGTCAGGCAGGGATACTCCGATTCGCATAAGTTCCTGTTCCATTTTAAATCACCTGTAGAGGAATATGCTTAAAAGGTAATAAGATTTTGTATTGAACTGCATACTTTATCTGTGATAAACACCCTTTTTAGTATCCGTGATGTATGCAAAGCATACGATCAAAGTATTTGTGTGATAGCTTTATTATGCATATTATACATATTACCCCTAATACCCTAATTCAATTAATGGAGTTACTTGTATGAAAACAAAAGAACTGTATTCAGGAAAGGCTAAGACGATCTACCGAACAGATAATCCGGAACAGATGATCGCGGATTTCAGGGACAGTCTCACTGCATTCGACGGCAAGAAGAAAAGTGAAGCTTCCAAAAAAGGCTATTACAACGCCCAGATATCCCGCAAGCTGTTCGAGATGCTGGAAGCTGAAGGTATCAGGACCCATTACATAGATATGGTATCCGACACAGAGATGCTTGTGGATGCTCTTGAGATCATTCTTATAGAGGTAATTCCCCGTAACATCGCCGCTGGCTCGATCACGAGAACATATCCTATAAAGGAAGGCACCCGTTTTGAGAAACCCGTTATTGTGTTGGACTACAAGAGTGATGAACATGGCGACCCCATGCTTAATGAGGACATCGCTGTTACCATGGGAATCGCAACCTACGAAGAGATCGCCCATATCCGGGAAATGGCCCTGAAGATCAATGCCCTGCTGACGGATTACCTGTATAGTAAGGACTTGATCCTGGTAGACTTCAAGCTCGAGTTCGGACGCAAGGATGGCGAGATCGTGCTTGCGGACGAGATATCCTGTGACACCTGCCGCCTGTGGGACAAGACTACAGGTAAATCCCTGGACAAAGACGTGTTCAGGTTCGGGGGCGGCGATGTCACCAGCACCTATGAAGAGGTCGCCAGACGTCTCGTGCCAGAGATATTCTGATAAGAGGTAGAAGCAATGGACCAGTATGATGTAATAGTGGTTGGAGGTGGGGTTAGCGGCCTGTTAGCGGCACTAACCCTCTCCAAACACGGCAAGAAAGTGCTGGTCCTTGAGAAAGAGGATCATGTGGGGGGCAACTGCAATAGCTACCTGGTAGATGGTTTTCAGGTGGACACCGGGCCCCATGCTATCACCCATCTTGAGGAGGGACCCTTAAAACGTCTTATGGATAACTATTTTGATTATCTGCCGGTCTTTGAGGATTACGGACATTATTATGTCAGAACAGAAGACCGCTTCATGAAGATCCCTTCCACCATCAGGGAATTCGCCACCTTTGAGATATTTCCCCGCAGGGATCGTCTTGCTATTACCCAGACCATCACCAAGGCCCTAACATTTTCTGCCTTCGGCATGGACCTTTCCGCCCAGTCAGTATATGACTACCTTCCTGAAACCCTGTCAAAGGATACCTACGATTTCGCGAACGCTATTTCATTTTTCCTGTCCGGCCGCTCCATGTACGAAACCTCAGCTCAGCGTGTACTGGCAGGCAGTAGTTTTGTAAGGGACACCGTGACCCAGGAACATTTCGAGAACCTCATCGATCAGAACGAACCGGTCATACGGACCGAGTCCATACTCGAATCAGTGTTGTCCACCAATCTGCATACGTCCCTACGCACAAGGATCGATTCTGTGGCACATCCGTTCACATCCCTGAGCCGATTGGCAACGAATCGTGTTGGTATTTCACAGGCTTATCCCCGAAGAGGACTGAAATCCGTACTTAATACCATACTGTATTCCCTTCCGTCCTCAGTGGAGATCAAGACCCGGTGCCCGGTGAAACGCATTATAGAAAAGGACGGTAAAGCGGTTGGAGTTGAAGCAGACGAGATATATCACTCTGATATGGTTGTCTACACAGGCTTTGCTACCAGTCTCCCGGACATGGTGGGCGACCTTCCTTCCCCTTATCTGGACATGCTTGCAGGGATCGACCATACGAAGAGCCTGACGATCTGGCTGGGCATCGATGATGTCATGGAAGAATTCAACTACACCGGTTCAGAGATATGGTTCAAGGATACGCCCTACTGGGCTATGCCCATCAGCAACTACGATGCGTCCCTGGCTCCCGATGGCAAACAGCTTGTGGGATTCGCGTTCGTTATCGACGAACAGGACAAGGATGACAGGGCTATCAAAAATGCCTATCAGACCATATACCGTGCTCATCCGGACCTGGAGGGCCATGTGGAAATGAAACATGAGCAGATCCTTGTACCCGAAAAAGCAGCGGTCACAATTGATGGCAAATTTGCGGATATTCGAACTCCCATAAATAGCCTCTACGTGGTCGGCACGGATACCGACCGACGCAGTATGGGGATCACACGTGCAGCCTATTCGGTCATCGAACTACTAAGGGTGCTCAGTGAAGACAACAGATTGTACTAAGAAGTATTAGCGCCTGAGAATCATCGTTCTTAATCGATCAGATGCGTTTTCGGCCTTATCAGCAATTTTACCCAGCGTGAATATCAGCTCTGTCAGGTGGTACACACCAGTACCGCCCAGTTGATCCTGTTCTTTGAACAGGAGCCTGACCAGCCGCTTTTCGATAACATCAACCTCATGTTCCAATTCCTCCACACGAGGTACTATCGAAAGCGCCTCTTCGACCTCTTTTTTGCTAAACGATGTTTCCAGTAGATCACTCAACGTACCTACAAGCTCCTCATACGTCTTTGCGGTTTCGACAGTCTTGCTCATGATATCAAGCATTCCTTCTTTGATATCATCCGGGATCTCATTATGCTGAAGGGTCAGCCAGTAAGCAACATCCTGGGTTACATCAGCAATGGAATCCTGTGGCTTGAGGAAATTGAGCAGGTCTTCTGCATTGACCGGTAGCATTATGGACGAGGATAGCTGGGAGCGGATCGCCTGTTTGATCACATCAGCCTCATGTTCGATCATGTCGATCTCTTCACTGAGAACCATCACCCGATCCATATCCCCTTCAAAGTAGGCATCCATTGCCTCGCTGAGCTTCAGTACGGCTTCTGTCCCTTTACTCGCATGTATTGCCAGCGGTTTGAACGGAGATTTTGCAAAGACATTCAGAACAGATCTTATATATTCGAGTTTTTTCATAATCCAATCCCCATTAATCCAACAAATAGCACTGCAGATGTCAGTGCAGCTGCAGGTACGGTAACGACCCATGACGCTACGATCTTCCATATAACACTCAGATCCACTGCGGCAAGACCGCCAGCCAGTCCCACCCCGATAACGGAACCCACAAGAGTATGGGTCGTGGATATGGGAAGCGAACTGAAACTGTGCAGCACAACAACGGTTGCGGTCGCAAATTCCGCAGAGAAGCCACGAGTTGGCGTCAGTTCGGTGATCCGGGTCCCAATGGTCTCGATCACACGGTATCCCCATGTAGCCAATCCGATCACCATACCAAGGCCTCCCACAACCATCACCCAAGTAGGGACAACAGTATTAACGACACCGAGTGCATCCAGTCCTGCATAGAGAGGGCCCACCGCATTGGCAACATCATTGGACCCATGCGCAAAAGCAATGTAACATGCTGTCAGTATCTGGAGTTTAACGAACTTCTTTTCGATATTGTATGGATGATCGGTTTTTTGAAGGAATAATATCCGTATAATGGAAAATATAATATATGCCAGCACCGCTCCCAGTACCGGGGATATCAACCAGCTTGCCACGATCTTGCCAAGCAGGCCCCAGTCGATAGATGAAAAGGCAATGAGACCCTGATACGCTGTAACCAGTCCAAATCCCAGTACTGCTCCCACGATCGAATGCGTGGTGGACACAGGCAGGTTATACAATGTAGCAAGAGTGATCCAAAATCCGGCAGCCAGGATAGCGGCAAGCATACCAATGACAACGATATGTGGATCGATCATCTTTATGGAATCGACAGGTATGATACCTTTCGCGATGGTAGAAGTGACCCGTTTCCCGAACATCACGGCACCCAAGAATTCGAAAACACCTGCGACGATAATCACCTGTTTGAGGGACAATGCTCCACTGCCGACGGATGTACCCATTGCATTGGCAAGGTCATTGGCACCAATGTTCCATGCCATGTACAGTCCGGCAAGTACAAGTAGTACGATCAAGGGATTAAAAACGTCCATTGTTATGCTAACTCCATTATTTATTCATGAATTAACTATTATTCCTGACTCAATTTGAATCTTAAAAGGCTGATATCCCTTATGATTAATATACCTATCATTCAACCTTTTTGAATGCAACTTCAGCTTCATCAAAACGATCCAGCATCTCCAGGATCATTCCACGGTCATTCCAGGCCTGCTTGTTATCTGGTTGTAGTTCGAGCAGGACATCATAGACTCGCAGGGCATTCTCCGGATCATCGCTCTGCATACAGACGCCCGCCGTCATGAACAATACCTCTGCACCATCCTTTGCGAATCCTAGTTTGAAAAGCAATTTCCCGCGCAATATCCACAGATCCATATTGCTCACGTCAATGTCCAGTGCAGATTCCACTGCTGCAAGTGCATTCTGGTAATCGGATCCGTCATCGCTGAACAGCCCTTTCATATACCACATTTCAGCAGCAGTATATAGACTCTCTTGTGCCTCCTTCTCCTGTCTGAGTTCATGGTGAGCAAGACCCTTGAAATATATGGGTTCAATGTACCCGTCCACAAGTTCCATCGCCTTCTCGAATGCTGTAATGGCATCCTCATATTGCTCACTTTTGTATAGTATCAGTCCCCGGTTGAACCATGTTTCCGGCCATTCCGGATCGATCTCGATCGCACGGTCCAGTGCTTCAAGTGCCCGGATATAATCCCCCATCTCACCAAGCACACTGGCTTTGGAGAACCAGGCCACCATTTCAGTAGGATCTAGCTCCGATAATTTGGTGAATACCTCCAGAGCACCCTGCATATCGTCCTGCTGTACCAGCAGGCTCCCCTTAAGCTTGAGGGCCGGGATCAGGTCCGATTGTATGGAAAGCGCCTGTTCGAGGGATTCAAGTGCTGCCTGTTTATCGTTCGTTGCGATCAGGGTGTGAGCACGGACAAGCCACGCATCCTCCGATCCCGGAGCATGTTTCACTGCCTTCTCAGCAACATCCGCTGCCTGATCATACTGTTTTGCCTTCAGGAGCAGTTGTGTCTTCTCGATCAGTACATCTATCAATTGTCTATCTGCATTTTCAGCCATACATTTTTCAGTCATACCTACTAGTTCTCCTGTAGATCATATTGTATTATTTTATTTATATTATTTATATTACTTATAGAAAAGCATCCAGAGTTGTCTGGAACTTAAGATCATCCAATAATCGTGAGCTTGGCTTCCATTCTTTTGCAGGGGTACGGACTCGGGTGGCCATGTCATCCAGTGCCTGCTCCACAGTATCGAATATACGTGGTGAGTTTCCCAGGGCTTTGCGGACAGCCTCACGTACCACCCATACACCCAGTGGAGCCCAGTATTCAGGTGTGATCTCACGTATCATGAACACTGTGGCCTGTTTGCGTATTCGGGCAAGGTATTCCAGAGCTGGCAGTCGGGCCGCATAATATCCCCCGGTCAGGTTGGAGTATCCTTTCTTACCATCAAGTCCTTCCATGTCCTGACCGATCCATGAGGAATTGCCCGACCAGACAGACTTTTCCATCCATATTTCCAGCAGTTCGAAGGAATATATGCGTGGCACAAGAAGGATCTCGAAATAGTTTCCAAAACACCCTCCACTAAAGACCGAGATCTCCTTAATAGGCTGGTAGTCCCTGATCTTGTCTATGAAATCCTTCCCGATCATATCATCGGTGGCGGTAATGGACCATCGGGTCGGTACAAGCCTGCGGTCCTGTCCCAGCAATCCGATAGACAACAGGCGCGTGATGTGCTGGCAATCAACTCCACCACCAAACAACTCGGATACAGCATCCTTTGTCAGAGCATCGGTATCATACCCAAGATAATCCACTTTTCGTGGCACTTTTGGATTCTCAGCAAGATCAAAATCCTTTAGCTCTCCAACAGGACCCATAGGCGTCAGTACATCATCGAACTTCAGTTTGCAGGATAACGGTTTACTCAATTTTGCTTCCGTATCAACGGCACTCCTCGAAAGGGCGAGCTCCTGTGATTTCAGGAGCAATTTGTTCTCAAATGATCCCCTGATGTTAAGGGTAGTACTGGCCCGGACAAGTCTGCTACGCTCTGCGATAACATCCTGAATATCCATGTTCAGCAACTGTTTTGGATCCTCCAGGACCTGCGCTGCGGCAGCATCCATCTCAGGAGGGATCATGGGTCCGGCACGTACCTGCGGATATCCATATCGTCCAACAAAGACCGCCGGTGGCGAGGCACCAAAGATCGTGCCATCGGAAGAAACTGCGGACGAGACGGACTCCATGGTCCTGAACTTCTCAAGTATCGGGCAGAGGGATCTCCCGCAGAGACCTTTACCTTTGCAGTTGATACAGATATTTCGTTTCAAGTGCCTTCGCTGTCCCCGTACAGAATACAATATCCTGCATCCGGTGCATTCTTGAAGAGCCAACCGGACCGCTGGACGTACTTACACACCTCACACATTCCCCTGACCTCGTCATCCGGTGTAAGTCCTTTCAGGAGTTCAGAAGCGAACTTACCGATCTCATCCTGGGTCTCTTTGGAAAATGTGACCTCTGCCCCACGTTTCTCGCTCACGTACTGGGACACTGCGGCTCTTGATAGTCCAAGGATCTCCGCGACTTCCTGCTGCGTACAACTATGTTCGCACATCAGGGTCCGTGCCAGTTCAGCCCTGATAGAAGGCAGTACCTTCTGTACCATGATCTCACATGTAGTTCTCATGAATTGATTATCAAATGTGTTTCTCGATCATTGTTTCTTTCTCATATGATCCTCGATCGCTTTATGAAGAGCATCGGCGGCAAGGTTCGAACAATGTAGTTTGATCGGTGGCAGTCCACCAAGTTCATCCGCGACATCATCCCGCGTTATCTTAAGCGCTTCTTCCAGCGTCTTACCGATCCCCATTTCGGTGACCATGCTGGACGTGGCGATCGCAGCACCACACCCGAAGGTCTTGAACTTGATATTCGTCAGTATATCGTCTTTAACCTTGATGTATATGGTCATCATATCTCCACACGTAGGATTCCCCACCTCACCCACACCATCAGCATCCTCGATATCCCCAACATTGCGAGGATTGGTAAAATGGTCCATCACTTTCTCATTATACATCATGATGTTATTCTCCGGATCATTATGCAAGAGGAGACATGGCCCTGAGCTTCCCTATGATCTCGATCAGTGCCTCGACCACCCGATCAGCCTCTGCTTCAGTATTCTCCCTGCCAAGTGTGATCCTCAACGAGCCATGCATTTCTTCAGGTGCAAGACCCAGGGCTTCAAGCACATGGGAAGGCTTAAGGGATTTGGACGAACATGCCGATCCTGTGGAGACGGCTATACCTTTATTATTGAGTAAAAGAAGCATCGCTTCCCCCTCCACATAACTGAAACGTATGTTAACATTGTTCACCAATCGTTGTTCAAGGTCACCATTAAGGTATGAATGATCAATGGACTTCAGGATATTTCCTATCATCCGGTCCCTGAGGGATCGGAGATGTTCGCAGTCCCCATCGAACCGGGCCTGTGCAAGTTCCATCGCCCTGGCGAATCCAACAATACCGGAAATGTTCTCCGTGCCGGCACGTATTCCCCGTTCATGAGATCCGCCGTGCGAGATAGCCTCGATGTTAGTGCCTTTCCTGATATACAGGGCTCCTACGCCCTTTGGACCATATATCTTGTGTGAGGATATGGACAGCAGGTCCACTCCAATCCGGTTCACGTCTATAGGCACTTTACCAATGGACTGGACTGCATCCGTGTGGACATATATACCCTTATCCCGGGCCAGGATACATATCTCCTCAATAGGTTGTATGGTCCCTATCTCATTGTTGGCATGCATGACCGTGATGAGTATCGTATCGTCCCTGACAGCTTCCTTAACTGATTCCACATCAAGCAGTCCACGATCATTGACCGGGACATACGTGACCTCAAAACCATGTTTCTCAAGATATGCACAGGTATTAAGGACTGCAGGATGTTCGATGTTGGATGTGATGATATGCCTTCCACGATCCTGGTTTCGGTATGCGATACCCTTGATCGCCAGATTGTCGGACTCGGTACCACCTGATGTGAATATGATCTCATCCGGATGGGCACCGATAGCACTGGCTACGATTTGCCGTGAGGCATTTAATCCTACGGTTGCCTGTTCCCCATATGAATGGAGGCTCGAAGCATTACCAAAGATCTCGGTGAAATATGGGGTCATGGCCCTAACCACGTCGGGATCGACAGCGGTCGTGGAACCATGGTCCATGTATATAGGCTTCATGTACAAACTCCCCGGTCTCGCCATCTCTCAGGATGACGTTAACCGGCAGCAGATCGTTTACATAGTTTACATATAGGATAGTTATTCTACAAATGATTATTAGTCCTTTATCTGATCAGGAGAGAATCCCTTTTTGATCAACACAGCTTTCATCCGACTTAGATGATTGCCCTGCAATTCCACAGCGCTTCCTTTCACAGTGCCGCCACAGGCAAATTTCGATTTTAAGTATGTTGACAGCTCATGAAGGTCGATCTCATTCGCATCGAAGCCCTCGACGACGGTAACTTCCTTACCATATCTTCGTCTGTTGACCTTCACTGTGATCCTCTGTTGTTCTTTAGCCACTTCTTCGCAGATACAAAGCTCTTTTGGCAATCCGCAAACTGGACACATTTCTGAACTCATCTTCGGGTATTTCCTCCGGTATAGTTATCTATTGATAGCGTTTATATAATTACAAACAGGTATAAGGAGTAATCAACAATGGTATTAAAAGCTAATGGTGAGGTTATTGCATCTGATGTGGAGTTCGCCAGGAGTCTGATCGGTCAGGTCAGGGGATTGATGTTCAGGAGGGAACTTCCCGCTAGCTATGCCCTGGTGTTCGTGTTCCCCTCTTCCCGAAAAATATCCCTCCACATGCTTTTTGTACCATTTCCCATTGATGTACTATTTTTAGATGCAAATAAACGCATTGTAAAGAGCGCCTACCTGCGCGCCTGGACAGGTCTAACCACATCAGATGAAAAGGCAAAATATGTAATAGAGATGCCAGCAGGGGCAATATACAAGCATAGTTTGTCAGTGGGTGATCAGATAGTCTTTGAGGAAACCTGACATCAGGTTAAGAAATGTTTATCTAATTATGGTGTATTAATGACACAAACAATAATAACATAATTATACTTCCAGACAACATGAGGCGCATGGATGCTACCCGAAGATGACCTGACGATCATAATAGAAAAGATGAATAGAGAACCCAACCTTGTTGAGCAGGGCTGTTTCCTGAATCTCTGGAGTGAGCATTGCTCATATCGCTCAAGTGCGCCCCTGCTCCGCACCTTCACGTCCACAGGCGACCGGGTGGTAATCGGACCCGGAGACGATGCCGCGATCATTGGTTTTGGGGACGGTTGGGCCCTGGCGATCGGCATGGAGAGTCACAACCACCCCTCGTACGTTGATCCCTATAATGGTTCAGCTACCGGTGTTGGCGGGATCGTGCGTGACATCATCTCCATGGGTGCCCGGCCCATTGCCCTGATGGACCCGCTATATTTCGGACCGCTGGACACTCCCAAGAACCTCTATCTGTTCGAACACATAATCGAAGGCATTTCCAGCTATGGGAACTGTATCGGAGTCCCCGTGGTCGGAGGAGAGACCTTCTTTGACGAAACATATAGCGGCAATCCCCTCGTCAATGTTGTCTGTGTCGGACTTGCTCGTGAGGACATGATCGTGACCGCCTGTGCGCAGAAGGCAGGGAACAAGGTCATCCTCATAGGTTCCACAACCGGTCGTGACGGGTTGGGTGGTGCATCGTTCGCATCCCGGGACCTTTCGGAATCGTCCGAGGCCGAGGACCGACCCAGTATACAGATCGGCGACCCATTTACGGAAAAACTGCTCATCGAAGCAACCCTTGAAAGCATAGGGACCGGGCATGTATTATCCTGCAGGGACCTGGGAGCGGCAGGTCTTGCAGGTGCCAGTTCAGAAATGGCAGCCAAGGGTGATCTGGGCATTCACATCGTGGCAGACAATGTTACTCTCCGGGAGACGGGGATGACGGCCTTTGAGATCCTCATCTCAGAATCCCAGGAACGTATCCTGCTGGAGGTTGAACCCGGGAACGTTGATGCCATACTCGCGGTAGCGGACAAATACGACCTCCATGCCAGTGTGATCGGGGAATTCACCGAGCGCCTGAACTTCACCATTGATTTCAAGGATGAGATTGTTTGCGATATTCCTATCAAGCTACTCACCGAAGGAGCTCCCACCTTTGAGCGTCCCTCAACAACACCTCCCGCACGTGATGTGGGAGAGAAGCCCCCCTCTCCGGACGACCTGAAGCAGGCGGTGCTGGACGTACTTTCCTCTTACAATGTGGCATCCCGGGAATGGATCTACCGTCAGTACGATCATGAAGTACAAACCCGTACCGTGGCCAAACCGGGCGGCGACGCAGCTGTGCTTCGCATATCCGGGAACATGGGTCTTGCCATGTCCTGTGGGTGTAATCCCAGGCATACCTATCTGGACCCCTACCAGGGCGGCAGGGGCACTCTGATAGAGAATGCCATGAACATCGCGGTCAAAGGCGGACAGGGGATCGCCCTTGTAGATTGCCTGAACTTTGGCAATCCTGAGAAACCCGATATTTACTGGGAGTTCAAACAGGCGATCCTGGGTCTTGGTGATGAAGCACGTGATCTATCCATCCCGGTGGTAGGCGGCAACGTTTCCCTCTACAATGAGAGCGGGGAACACGGTACGGCAATAGTGCCGACTCCCTCGATCGGTCTGATCGGTATGGTAAAAGATATGAGCACCGTTCCTCCAAGCACGTTCGTGAACGAGCACGATACCATTATTCTTGTGGGTGTGACTGCCGACGAGATGGGCGGCTCGGAATACTATTCCCTACTCGACAAAGCAAAGGACGGTCATGTGCCGATGGTGCCGGACAACGCAACGTCGATCATCGATTCGATGATCAGGACTGTGGAGGGTGGCAAGGTAACATCATCCCATGATGTGTCCCTGGGTGGACTGGCGATCGCACTGTGTGAGATGTGTGACGACATCGGAGCCAGCATAGATCTGGGTGATGTGGGTGCAGACCTGCGTTCGGACGACCTCCTGTTTTCAGAATCCCACGCAAGAGCGATCCTCACCACCGCTGATCCGAAGTCTGTGTGTGAACTGCTCGGCGACGTACCGCATACCGTGGTCGGTACTGTTGGAGGAGATTCATTGCAACTGCGAGGCAGGGATATTGATATCACATTCTCCATTATGGAGATCATAGAGGCCAGAGCAAGCCTGACCAGACTTATGATGGAATGATCTGACGAACTGAACCCCCCGCGGATCGGTTGCTTCACTTTGTGAGCGATGCGATCTGTGCGACCGTATCCACCAGCATGTTTACTTCGTCAGTGGTATTGTACAGGGCAAAGGATGCCCTGACCGTACCTTCAAGTCCAAGATGTGTGATCCCGGGCATGGCACAGTGATATCCACTGCGCACACATATCCCCTTTGTTTCATCCAATATCATGGCAACATCGTGAGGATTCATGCCTTCCACATTGAATGGCACCACTGAGGTCCTGTTTTTCGGACCATACACATGCACCCCGTTGATCTCTGATAGACGACGTGCGGTGTCCCGGGCAAGTTCCTTCTCATGTGCATCGATATCCGACACACCGATCTCCTTCACATACTCCACAGCACGGCCCAGCCCGATGACACCCGGTATGTTCGGGGTCCCGGCCTCAAATTTTCCCGGGCTTGGTTCCAGTTCGAACCCTGTTGCGGTGACCGTATGGACGGCTCCACCACCAATATATGTCGGCTCGAGGAGTTCCGGATCCCTCACACATAGCACCCCGGTCCCCTGTGGGCCGAGAAGTCCCTTGTGTCCCGGTGTCACAAAGAAATCGCATCCAATATCCTTCACATCCACAAACATGTGACCGGCAGACTGTGATCCGTCCACCAATGCCAGTGCATCCTGATTGTGTGCCATCCGGGTGATACGTTTGATATCCCTCTCAGATCCAAACACGTTGGACACATGATTAACAACCAGCAGGCGCGTTCGATCCTGTATCGCATCCTCGAACTGCTGGGG
Source organism: Methanosarcinaceae archaeon (assembly GCA_021106765.1). Classification (GTDB taxonomy): domain Archaea; phylum Halobacteriota; class Methanosarcinia; order Methanosarcinales; family Methanosarcinaceae; genus JAIOTO01. The sequence continues at coordinate 17,530 of JAIOTO010000022.1, read as the reverse complement.
CTCGATGTTCCCTTCGTTGTCGGACTCGATCACCGTGACCTCCACCCCCTGCTCCCGCAGGCGTATCCAGGGGAGCAGGTTCGAGTGGTGTTCAACAAGGGTTGTGATGATGTGATCCCCCTCTGTCCACTTCATACCACAGGCCACCATATTAATGCTCTCAGTAGCGTTCTTCGTAAATATCGTATGTTCCTCTTCCACATTGAGGAAATGCGCAACGGTCTCTCTGGCATTCTCATAATGATCGGTGGTCTGACGTGCGAGTCTGTGAGCACCGCGCCCATGGTTACCGGCATATCTGGTGAAATACTCTGTCATGGCATCGACAGCAGGCAACGGTGTCTGGGTCGTTGCAGCATTGTCAAGATAAATAAGTGACTCTACCACTGGAAAATCCTTTCGAACGGAATGAACATCATACATGCACTAGATGTATGAAATTATAGTATAAAATAGGTTTTGCAGGTCATTTGGCCTGCATGCCGCCAACTATGAACTTGTATAGTTCAAGTTCCTCGGCGTCCAGTTCATCTCCCGTTTGTCCATCGACTATGGAATGATAAACTGTTTCTCCTTTTTTACGGTCGTATATATCGTAGACCTTTACAGTATTTCTCATATTATGTCCTCCTGTCTCTTCAATAGCTATCCAAAAACAACGTCTGCCTGGCATTCATATCCCCTCAGATATTACCTGTTGGCAGGATGCTGAACGTACTATTATGCATCGATGATATTTATAGTTTGTGCAGTGTGGTAGATTATGCCAATATAATCGTAAGTAATATAACGCATGCAAAAGATTCCCGATACTCATGTCAGAGATTATCATTGATCGATCGTTGCGTTACATGGAAGGTACACAGCGTGTACTGGATGAGAGCACTTCGCTGAATAATGTTCAGGACCATCTGGAGGAGATCGGGATCACCAGGGTGGCCAGTATCACAGACCTTGACCGGATCAGTATCCCCATTTTCTCGACTATCCGCCCCAGTGCTGCAGAAGGGGCCATATCTATTTACTCAGGAAAGGGCGCCACTGAACCACAGGCACGTATCTCTGCGATCATGGAAGGGTTCGAGCGTTGTCTTGCCGAGCGCAATGGCGTTAATTTGGATGTGACCGAGAATGTCTCTGTTCCGGAGATCATAGGTACGTGTAAGGAAGCTGCAATGGACCATTATGCACTCGATCCGGCCACGCTCCTGCTGCCCGAACCACTGGCAGAGGATGCCCTGGTTGAATGGACCCTGGGATATGATCTTCTTCAGAACAGAGAGGTCTTCGTACCGTCCAATGCAGTCTATCATCCATACGATGCGCCCGGGCAGTCTGCAAAATTGTTCAGGAGTAATACGAATGGATTGGCTGCTGGTAGTGTCATGGAGGAGGCCATCCTCCACGGTCTGCTTGAGGTTATCGAGCGTGATGCCCTGAGTATGGCTGAGTTCAATCGTAACAGCGGCAGAGAACTGATCCTCACGCCCGAGGATGGTATCAATTACGAACTGGTGCAGAAGTTCAAGGACAAGGATGTGGATATCAAACTGTGGGTACTGTCACACGACACCGATATAACCACAGTGGTCGCGTCCACTGACGATATACAACTTGAAGACCCGGCTCTGCTGGTCATGGGTGCAGGTTCTCACCTCAAGCCCGAGATCGCGGTCATGAGGGCGATCACCGAGGTTGCACAGTCCCGTGTGGTTCAGATACACGGGGCCCGCGAAGATACGGCTCGCGAGGAGTTCGTGCGTCAGATCGGGTATGAACGGATGAAACGAATGAACCGGTTCTGGTATGAGGAAGATAATGGTAACGTCAGCCTTTCAGAACTGGCAGACTACTCGTCGCTTTCTCCTGCCGAGAATATCGAGCATGTGCTGTCCGAGCTACGCAAGATAACAGACAGTGCCATTGTTGTTGATCTGTCACGTAATAGTATCGCTATACCGGTGGTGCGCGTCCTGATACCCGGATTCGAGCTGTACACGCTGGACCGCGAGCGTGTGGGCAAACGTATGAAGATATTACGCAAACAGAACCTCAGCACAGAAAAACCCTGGAAACGCAGGCCGAAAATATGAGTGACACAGGACCACGAGCAGTGATATTCACAGGCACAAGCATCAACCATAGCGATGCCCGTCAGTTCCTGGATGCCACCTATCTCCCGCCGGTACGCCGGGGCGATGTGGCAAAGGTCACAGGGCAGGGGTTTGATGTCATAGGTATCATTGATGGTGTGTTCTTTGAAAGGGCTGCAGTCGCACACCGTGAGATCCTGGCAGCGATGAAAAAAGGGATAAAAGTGATAGGAGGGGGCAGCATGGGTGCACTGCGTGCCTCGGAGCTGGATCGCCACGGGATGATCGGTGTGGGGCAGGTCTATGAATGGTACCGTGATGGTGTTCTCGAGGCCGACGATGAGGTAGCGGTCACCACCAATCCCGAGACGCATGAACCTGTCTCAACCCCCCTGGTCAACATAAGGCAAACTCTCAATGCCGCACAGACTGTGGGTCTTATCGACCACACCCTCACACAGCGCCTGCTCGGGATCGCACAACATACCCATTATCCACAACGCAGCTATCTGGGTATCATCAAGGATGCAATGAATATGGATATACTCTCCTCCCACGATGCAGACGCAATTACAGCATTCTGTAAAAATCACGAAGTTGACATCAAACGAACCGATGCCATCGCTGTGCTTGAGAGTATAAAACAGTTCCTTGGGGATGACTGAACCGATTACTTCTCCGGCATATCGCACCCATCATGTGCGATCAGTCCGCAGACCCCCACAGTAGGATGTCCCATCGAACTGCATATGCGGTCAATGACATAACGTGACACATACCCTTCGAACCTGCCCACTTCCTGACATGCTTCCTCAGACGAGAGCCCATAATGATTCAGCATCAGGCTTAGTATACGATGGCGCTTCACAAGGAACTCAGCATACTCCTCTCCCCTATCCGTCAGGCTAACACCTCGATACGGCGTATGTTTCACATATCCTGCATCCGCAAGTTCATTGATGGTCTTCGTAGCCGTGGAAGGATCCACTCCCAGATGGGACGCCATCTGACTGGTGCGCACAGTATCGCCACGTTCAAGAAGGAACTTCATGTACTCGATCTTCCTGGGCGAGATTTCCATACCGGTGATCTTCTGCATATAGGAACTAGCTTTGGAACGATATTTAAGATTTGTGTGTGCGGGGATCTGTAAAAAAAACAACATTTAGTCCGCTTGAGCGCTAGCGAAACGGACGCGCCCTCCCGAGGCGCGACTCGGGGGCTGGCAACTCGGGGGCACCAGAATCACAATCCTTTGATTCCAACTTCACATTCATATTATTTGTAAATATAAAGGGCATGAGGCGGTGTTTTCAACACATATTAATTCATCGAAAAGCGCCATAAGTTATCATTTATAAATATTGAAGTACTGAACTTATCGATCCGGGCTCAGGTCCATTCAACTCATTTTTGAAGGCTCTACTTTCATGTATTCACGCAGAACCATTGTTGCATAACTCCCCTTTGGGAGACTGAACTCAAGCACTGCTTTCTGTTTGCCAGGATTTAGCTCGTCCTCACCTATTCTGTAGGTAGGATCGGTTTGTAGCAGGATCTCACGCCGCAGACCCCTTGAACCCAACTTTGACATCTGTGGAAGTCTGAATCCCTCGATCGGTACACACAACTCATCCAGCACCCGGCGTTCGATCTCTCCCGGTATCCCGGATGCGATCTCCGTATCATATCCCACCAGAGGGGCAGTCACAAATGCCCGACTGCGTCTGATCAGATTATTCATGCCGTCAACATTCTCCTCTGTCACTCTCTGGGTCCTGGATGCGTCCGGAAGCCCTTCTTTATTCTTGAAACAGACGATATCGCCTTCCACGGCATGGTCCAGAGGCAGACCCTCATACATTCGGGTGCAGATCACCTTATTGAATATATATGACTGATAGGCATGCACAAACATCTTTTGCAGGTTCTTCGACAATACACCAAAAGCACCTACAAAATCATCAGGATTGGATACCAGATGGTGCATCATAGCACGTTCATAGCGAAGCTGCACCGGGTATTGTTTCAGTCCTTCCACATATTCCCGTGTTTCGAACACACGATCACGCACTATTTGAGTCTCCTCAGGCTCACCCTGGAAAGACTTGGCAATATAATCGATCGCAGCCTTTTCGATATCGCCACGAACAAGCGATTCGCCTACCAGATGTGTAATAGGACGGAAGGCACCAAATCGCTGGATCCCGAAGAAATTGGGTACACCACCATTTGCATGGATGGTGGTCGTAATACTCTCCAATTGTGTGGAAAGTTCATCCTCATCAAGATCAATATCACGGACAGTGATCTCGAACTCATTGCCATAAAGATCACCAAGACCAACTGACCTGTTAGACCTCCCGATCACACTCAGCTCCATATCCTTTAAATGGATCGTCTCAATATCCTCTTCATTTATATCATAGATACTGATCTTCTGCGTCGTGATCGCGCGTTTATCCTTTGTACCCGCGAATCCGATACGCTTATTGCTGATACGAAGGATGCGTGAGATATCACGGATCAGATGGTGTAGTTCCCAGTTGTGTTTCGTAAGCTCAATAACAAGATGTTTACCGTCATCCCCTTCCTGGCGGTTCGTGATCTCCCTCACAATGAAATCAGAGATCTGCTGACGTAGTACGCCACCAACACCATCAACAGTAGTGCTGTACCGGTCGATTCCGATCTGTTCTTCGATCAATGGTATTTTCATGTCGTACAACTCCTTCATTCAGGCAAGATATCGATAACATTCACTGTCGTTGTGTTCACATATTCCCATCCATCTGCCGTGGGCACAGCCCCTGCAGGCAGATCGCCTGCATACAACCCGGATGTGGGATCTAGCAGCAACCATGAACCATATTCATCAGTAGCATAATATATCGGTACATGCCCATAATAGTTCTGCACCGCCTCAGCGACATCCTCCGATTGTCCTGCGTCCCCGACATAGACAGCACAAAATGCATGAGTATCGGTGGTATAGATACGGGTAGTACCACCTATCGCTTCAATGAGGGAGGATAGGAGTATGGCATAATCATCACAGTCACCAGCTCCGATCATGAGCGTCTCGTCCGGATCTGCCCAATGATCATCGCCACGAGGATCACTAATATAGTTGATGTTATCCTGAGTATGATCGAACAGTGCACAGACCTGATATATATTATATGCTCCAGCATATTTTCTCGCAGGGACTGCTGCAACCGCTCGCACACTGGGGGATGATGAATTTACCTTGAGATTTGTCATACTGAATAGCTGTGGTGGATTCGATCGATAATCGGGATTCGTTACTGTTGGTAATGGACTGACATCCACGGTGAATTCCTCAAAGAATTGAACATTATAATCATACCAACCACGCGAGGAAGACTTTGCCAGCACTCCCAGTCCAGGCTTCAGCGTAAGTTCGTCGTCACCAGGGGGAACCTCCACGTTGACCAGTCCAACAAGTTGTTCCTCGCCGGGCTTGATCGTATATCCTGTATCATGTCCAATGAATGTGTTATCAGGTGGCAGTTCGATCCCATAACTATATACGAATATCGTTGTATCGCCTGTGTTCTCAACTAGGAACTCGACCACTGCCGTACCATCCTGATAGAAAGTGCCATGGACATACTTACTGACGATCTCAAAGCCAGGCGGCATCATCGAATCCGCATCAGGGATAGCCTCCGTCTCATGTGGCGAATATCCGGGCACTGCCGGCACTGTCAGGGAATCATTCTGTAGGTAATACTGTTCATCGGTGTGTTCTGCAAACGGTGTGGAGGAACGTATCTGTTGTCCGAGGTCACCGATCGGTCCTGACAGATAAATGGATAATGAAAATACCAGAAGGATCAGAAGGATTAGCAACAGAAGCTTATACAGAGATGTGAAGATCTTCATGAAGCCCTCCGATGGTCAGGATATCACACTAATTTCAATGAACCAGTGATCTTGTCGAGCGTATCTGCCCTGGCCGGACCGATACCAAGCACAGTCACAGTTCCAGGTGGGATCTGGGTAAGACCAGCATCCGTGATCAGTGCCGTAGGAATGTCCAGGCGTCTTGCATCTTCCTTCAGTTCGAACAGGTCACGTACGGTTCCCACTCTCAATACAACCTTTTTCTGACCGCCATCCTTCCATATCTCAAGTGTGGACCTATCAGCCCATTCAGATGCAGAAACAGCAGCATGAGCTACCTGTACTGCAAGTTTGCCCTTTGAAAGCTTCAGATCATCACGTATTATGATGCACTGTTTATATTCTACCATTTGATAGTACCTCTGCGTCACAACCTGACCACATCTCACCCAATCTCTGCCAGGATGTGATCTATGATCATCTCAGCACCATTTATTCCCCATACACTATAAATACCTGCTCCAGACGGAGTCCCATTGACCTCAAGCACCAGTGGTCCGGACGGTGACTCTATCAGGTCAACTCCTGAGAAGACAGTACCCATCGCTTCTGAGGCTTTCAGACATATCTCTTCCTGTTCAGGGGACAATACACATGCTGATGCCATCCCCCCCTGACTGAGATTATTAAGCCAGTAACCATCCTGAGCATTGCGATATATCGCACCGGCAACACGATCACCGATAACGAATGCACGTACGTCACGTCCGGGATTTTCAACGAACTCCTGAATATATAACATCCCCCGACGCAACAGTACCTCATCGACCGCATCTTCCACGAGAACACTGGACACAGATCCATCGGGGTCTATCACACTCCCCTCCTGCACCCGGAGGATCCCACGTCCCTTATACCCGAATATGGGTTTTATCACAGCATCCGGAACCTTGTCAAATACATCCATTGCCCTTTCCCCAGATTGGACTGCGAACGTTCGTGGAATAGGTATACCTTTTCTTGCCAGAAGATAGGATGAATGGTATTTATTGGCTGCATTTTGAATAGATCCCGGAGAATTAACGAGCATTGCACCGTTCAGTTCCAGCTGTCTGAGAATATCAAACCGGAATGATATACCTTCAAATGTACCAGCTCCCACATCCCGCACAACAACAACGTCAAGGTCGTAGAGGTCCATACATCCTGCACTGCAGGTGAGATCTTCCACGATATTGACCTCGGCATCTCCAAGGCATATCAACTGCGGGGTCAGGCCTTTCTTTTGACAGGCAGACAATAATGCTTGTGTGGTCCAGTCATCAGGATCGGTCATTATGATACCTATGTTGGTCATCAGAAAGAATGGATGCTCAAGATACATCAAATTATCGAGTATTCTGGATGATGAGATTTCTGATAAATTATAATATCGAAGATACTTGACTGAAAATAAGGCTGTATGAGATCAGCAACTTATGGAATTGTAGCGGGTATTATACCCATCATGTCCATGATACAGGCAGGGATGTCTACTACATGATCCACTGCATCTATGATCACACCGTCCGCAGTTGCTACGACATCAGAATTACCCATTTTCAGATCATGATCAGCCTGTTTAGAAGTTATGGTATCCCCGTCCAGTTGATATTTTGCCAACACCGTCAGAAGGTGGGCTGCAAGCTTTCCACTTTGGCTCATCTGAGAATCAAGGATGATATGTACATATCTTACATTTTGTGCATTAAGTAATCTCAATACGATATCCACTGCCTGGAATGTATTGTCTGTCATCTTGAACTTTCTGAATATCCCCCTGGTATCCCGGACATACCCATCGTCCCCAAGCCACATGCAGTATCCTTTGAGTATACTTTCAACGGCTATCAGCACATTATACCCATCAACTGCCACACTGCAATTCTCAAGATCACTGCAGGAAACCCTCTTTGATATCCTCGGTCCCACAAGTTCAGGCACCATTACAATCCGTGTCAGAACGTGTCGTTGATGTACAGTTAGACGATAATGATCACAAACAAATTGTATGGCACCTGTCTTTGGGTAACCCCTTGACAGCAGATACCGGATGTCATGTGCCGGTTGAATGAGCTGATCTTTCAGATCGATTTCCCTATCATCGCATGTAATAGACATTACGAATAGTTAGTAGCAGCAAGATTTATACATATCGCAACATAATCTGACAGGGTGATCATTGATGGATATTCTATGGTTGGATCAGAATGATGTGAGAACATTACTTGATATGCCTTCTGCAATGGATGCAGTTGAATCAGCATTTGCACAGCACGGTCGCAAAATGGTACAGATGCCTCCCAAATCATACCTGTATTTCGATAGCCACAATGGAGATCTGCGAACCATGCCTGCCTGCCTTGAGGATGAGGATATTGCAGGCGTCAAGATCGTGAACGTCCATCCGGACAATCATAACGTAGGATTACCCACAGTTATGGCACTCGTTGTCCTCAACTCAACAACGACCGGCGCTCCCATAGCACTAATGGATGGGACCTATCTCACCGCCATACGAACAGGTGCCGCAGGGGGATTAGCTGCTAAATACCTCGCAAGGCCGGATTCACATATTGTGGGAATGGTGGGCTGTGGTACCCAGGCCCACACCCAACTACTTGCCCTCTCCCATGTATTCGACATAGAAATAGTGAAGGTTTACAGCCACAACAAGGAACATAGCTATAGCTTTAGTAAACGGATGGAAGAGATCATTGGTTGTGATATTGTTGTAAAGGATACGCCTGAAGAGGTCTGTGAATGCGACATCCTTGTTACCACCACGCCTGTTCGAAACCCTCTGGTGAGATCAGAATGGATACGACCCGGAACACACATAAATGCTATTGGTGCTGATGCAAAGGGAAAGGAAGAATTGGATGTAAATATCCTGAGGAAAGGAAAGATCGTGGTCGATGACATTGCACAGGCATCTCATTCAGGAGAGGTGAACGTACCGTTCTCGAAGGGGCTGATCTCAGAGAAGGATATCCACTGCATGCTTGGGGAGGTTATAGCGGGCATCAAAACTGGACGAAATGAACCTGACGATATTACGATCTTCGACTCAACCGGCCTTGCAATTCAGGATGTTGCAACTGCTTATATGATCTATAGAAAAGCTTTACATGGTGGTATTGGCAAAAGACTTGATCTGTTTTAGACAAATTGATTGATGATTGTGTTTTTCAGAGTATTGTCTTATGAGTGTTACATATCAGTTCTCGAGACAGTGTATGATAATAATGAGTATTATATTGAGTTGAATAAATATACTTATATATTATAAAGTATGATATATGAATTGTAGGACGATTAATACTAAACAATAATTTACTTTTGGTGGTACGATATGAAAACTGTATTAAAATCATTAATGTTGATGATCTCGGTTGCCCTTTTGCTAAGTGGTGCTGTGGTCATGTCAGACCAGATCTCAACAACGACACATATAATGGATCAAATATGAACGATTGGGGGAGCTGGAGCGATGTGAACTATAACATTGCAGGTGAAGACCGATTCACAATTCGAATATCGTCTGGAGACGGTGACGAGTCTGATGACGGGGATGAGTCCGATGACGGGGATGAGTCTGATGATGGAGACGAGTCTGATGACGGGGATGAGTCCGATGATGGAGACGAGTCTGATGATGGAGACGAGTCTGATGATGGAGACGAGTCTGATGACGGGGATGAGTCCGATGATGGGGATGAGTCCGATGATGGGGATGAGTCTGATGATGGAGACGAGTCTGATGATGGGGACGATGGACTACCAATTGCGGCCTTCACTTGCGATGTGACGACTGGGGTAGCTCCACTAACCGTGAACTTCACAGATATCTCTACGAATGCGACCTCGAGATCATGGGATCTGAATGGTGATGGTAGCGAGGATACCTGGGAATCAAACCCGGCGCACACATACACGTCGGCAGGGACATATACGGTGTCACTCACAGTAGCCAACGGTATTGGTGTTGATATGACTACCGATAATATCGAGGTAACTGTGACTGAAACTGAAGAGATACCGGAGTTCCCGACGATCGCGCTGCCTATATTGAGTATCATTGGAATGATGTTCATCCTGCAGAGAAAGAGATTGGAGTGAGGTGAACGAATATGGAACTGATCGAGATCAAATGTGAGCACTGTGGGAAGGATATCCATATATACGACAGTTATGTGAAGGAACATATGTACTGTACGATCGGATGTCTGGAATCTTCCAGCATGGATAATACATACTAACAGACAAATCGATTACTGGGTGATTGGTTCCATCAACCACCCGGTATAACATTCTTTTTTTTGACACATCCTGGTTTTCAGTATATTGTCTTATACCCGCCTACCCTGTTATCACATATCTTTCTGTGTTTTTCCTCATCATTGACCAGGGTATTCATATCAGATAGAAAGTCATCTTTATCCTGTTCATCATCAAACATTTCATAGATGATCGCAGGATCCGCATTTTCGATATCAGTATAAGTATCCCTCGCAAGTATTTCATACTTCATTATTTCCCGGAACATTTCCCTGGAATCCATGCCTGCAAAATCAAACTGTTTTACAGGTAACCCCGGGGGAGTTTTGTCTGGAATGGGTATCTTCGCTTTGTTGAGCCATTTCTCCACTATTAACCTGTGTCCATCTGAATCATTGGACAGGATTGCCAGTGCCTCATGATCATCACCCATAAGCTCAATACGGGATTCCCATACCACGAGTTGTTCCATCTCAACTTCTATCCAATATGCTTTCTGAAGAAGCGATGTCAGGACTTCTTTTTGTTTGATCTGTACCATAGGTTTAATCCTCCATACCCCATTTCCGGACCGATTCAATATATACCTATTCCAAACATGATCAGCTCATCGATAAGTATAAATAATATCTGAGGAATACCTGAAGAATACTTATTATATATAGATATGAATATGAGATCAATATCACTCCTTAGCAGCGGGTTGGATTCAGTTGCAGCCCTGGCGATCGCAAAAGAACAGGGCGATATAGTGCTTGCTCTTACTTTTGATTACGGACAGCGTTCTGCTAAGTACGAAATAGAATATTCTGAGATCATCTGTGAACGGTATGGGATCGAACACAGAGTAATAGGACTTGACTGGCTCGGCAGTATCACGAACACATCCCTTGTTCGCAGCGAAATGGACATGCCCCAGCTATCAATGGATGATATATCCTCCACCTCGCCGATCACCGAAGAATCTGCAAAGAACGTCTGGGTACCCAACCGTAATGGCGTCATGCTCAATATCGCCGCAAGTTTTGCCGAAAGCCTGGACTGTGGCCATGTTATTGCAGGGTTCAATGGAGAAGAATCCAGGACATTTCCAGACAATTCCGAAGAGTTCGTATATGCCACCGATAAATGCCTATCCTACTCGACCCGCAATAGCGTGCGGATACTGGCACCTCTGATCGAGCTCAACAAAACAGACATCGTGAGGCAGGCACTGGATGCAAACGCACCTCTGCAATGGAGCTGGAGCTGTTATCAGGGGGGAAAGAGACCATGTGGCGTATGTGAGAGTTGTGTACGACGTGCACGCGCTTTCATGGAAGTCGGTGTGGAAGACCCTCTGATCAGGAGGCTGAATGATGCAAAATAACAATGGACAACAGTGAGAATTATGGAATGTATCATACCTAACACAAGAACGGACTATGACGGAAGCCAGATATCATCACTATGGGGCTATAGCATTCAGGGAGTCCAGGACGATTCCATTATTGCTTTTAGAGGCAAATGCGATGTGAAGATCGAGCATATGATCGATCTGGAGGACAAACGTGAAGGCGAGTCAATCGAGTCTCCGGATATGCTACATTTCATCATCGAACACTTTGATTCCACTGACCTCAAACTCATCTATGCTCGACAACGTCTATTCACAGCTATAGTGGCAGAAGTACTGATGTCTGTTGGCATACGTACCGAACGTATGGGGGACGATCTGTTCGTAGACGACAGGAAACTCACTGTATCCATCGCAAGCACATCTGCAGTTTCCCAAAAGATCCATTTTGGGATCAATGTTTCCCATAACTACTATGGGAATCTGGAAGACCTGGGGACAGGGGTCAGTGAAACTGACATCCATAATATGATGACCAGCATTGCAACACGTTATGTGTCCGAGATCGATGATATCGAGAAGGATCTGCGAAAATCACGACCGTTGGCTGTGATCTGATGTTCGCATCAATATCTGAGATGTTCTGTTCGGTCCAGGGAGAAGGTCCCTATGTCGGCGTGCGACAGGCATTCATACGCTTTGTGGGGTGCAATCTGAGATGCTCGTACTGCGACACACCCATTGATAATGTGAACCATTGCCAATTCGAAAAAGAACCGGGGTCCGGGCAGTTTGAAGCGATCAAAAATCCCCTCAGTCTGAAAAATGTAGAAGATATGATCTCCTCCTACCAGAACATACATTCAGTTTCCCTGACCGGCGGCGAACCACTTATACATTCTGATCTCATCGAACAGCTCGACGTCCACCCACCACTGTATCTTGAAACGAACATGACGCTTCCTTCGAAAGCAAAACAGATCGCTAAGAAGATATCCTATGTTGCTGGTGACGTGAAACTGCCTGGTGAATTTGGAGGGGATGACATCGGGTCCCATATGGATAGTACCATAGAATGCTTCCGGATCCTGCGGACAACAAAGGAACGGGATTGCTTCTGTAAACTCGTAATAACAAAAGATACAGATACAGAATATATTCACGAGGTCATGGAGGAAATATCTGATTATATATCCTGTGCCGTATTACAGCCCGTAACACAAAAAACAGCTGCATCTGACGTCAGGTCCTTGCTTGAACTGCAGGATCGATTGCTACGGAACATCAATACCCTAATAATCCCACAGACCCATAAAATGTGGGGGTGTTTATAATGACGAAAATGAGACTTGGAATTATCGAATACATAGACAGCGCACACTATCTGCCAGAACACAAGACATGTGGTATCGTCCACGGACATACCTATAAAGTGGAAGTGGTCCTGCAGGGTGAGAAAAAGGAAAACGGCATGGTCATGGACTTCTATGATATCAAAACAATCGTGAAGAACACCCTTGCTGAATACGATCATCGGCTCCTTAATGATATACTTGAGTTCCCGAGTGCCGAGAACATCTGTGAACAAATACACAATCAACTGTCAGAACAGATCCCGTTACCCCTGTCGGTAAGGGTCTGGGAAGGGCATGGGAAATGGTGTGAGATCAATGGGATCGAATAAATTCCAAAAACTATATCTATATGTGACATGATAAGAATTGGAAATCTATAAAGACCTGTTTTATGCTGGAGGAATGATCTTGCCCGACAATACGAATAACTGCACTGCGAACGATACAACAAATGAAATGGGTGACGATGTCTTACGTAAGATCGAAAAACATCCATGCTATAATAAAGATGCACAGCATAAATTTGGCAGGATACATCTAGCTGTGGCTCCAAAATGCAATATCCAGTGCAACTACTGTGACCGCAAATACGATTGTGTCAACGAAAGCCGCCCCGGTGTGACCAGTGAGGTCCTGACACCCGTAGAGGCACTGGAGAAAACAAAGGAAGTGCTCAAGGAGCACCCATTCATCGAAGTCGTGGCTATTGCCGGACCAGGAGACCCCCTTGCGAACGATGAGACCTTTGAGACCTTTGAACTGATAAAACAGGAATTGCCGGATGTCACACTCTGTATGAGTACCAATGGCCTGGGCCTTCCTGATCATATGGATGATATCATCAATTTGGGTGTGAGCACACTGACCGTCACTCTGAATGCCATTGATCCCGAGATAGAGGCCAGGATCGTGGGTCATGTCCGATATAATGGGAAAACCTATCGAGGTGTGGAGGGTGCCAGGATCCTGATCGAGAAACAACTGGAAGGGATCAAGGCTGCTGTGGAAGCAGGTATTGTTGTGAAGATCAATACTGTACTGATCCCAGGCATCAATGACGAACATATTTTGGATGTGGCTAAAAAGGTCAGGGAACTCGGAGTATATATCATGAACATCATGCCCCTGATCTGTGTGGCTGCCTTTGCCAACATGACACCGCCTACGAACAAAGAACGAAAAGCAATGCAGGATGCCTGTGAGCCATATGTGAAACAGATGCGCCACTGCCGACAGTGCCGCTCAGATGCCTACGGGCTTCTGGGAAAGGACCTGAGCCAGGTGAAGGGAGCGGATCTGAGTCATCACCGCAGGGACATCATCAAGACCGAATCATTCAAATGATCAAACTCATACAACATGATCAGTGAATGCCTGCAAGATTAAACAAATGTTAACAGGGTGTTAATTTGGACCTGCAACAGTTGGCAACGAGTATCCGTGAATTCGAGGGCGTGACCCGGAAAGGACCGATCGCCGATATAGTGGACATGTTCGAAAGTGTACGCTCCGAATATAGTGGTACCGTTGTCGATATTGGGGACGATGCAGCTGTGATCGACATTGGGGGAGGAGACGTGATCCTGTTCGCAGCCGATGGAATATGGGGCAGGATAGTCAATGCAAGTCCCTGGTGGACTGGCTATACCTCGGTTGTTGTCAACGTGAACGATATTTCCGCCATGGGGGGGCGTCCTCTGGCAATGGTGAACGTCCTGTCATCCGATGACAGGGACGTGTCAAAGGAGATGATGCGGGGTATCCGTGATGGGATGCGCAAGTTCGGGGTCCCGATGGTCGGCGGACATATGCATCCTGACACTCCTTACAACTCTCTGGCCGTTGCCATCATAGGGATCGCAAAGAAGGACAGTCTCATTCGAAGTGATACCGCACGATCAGGTGATGTGATCATCGCTGCTTATGATATGGATGGAAGGGTGGGTAAGAATTCCCCTTATAGCTGGGATACCACATCTTTCAAGGATGCTCAGACTGTGCGTGATCGCTTCCTCGTGATGCAGACCATAGGAGAAGCTGGCCTTGTCACTGCCGGTAAGGACATCAGTAATCCAGGCACGATCGGAACCCTGGGTATGCTTTGTGAGACCAGTGGGGTAGGTGCGTCCGTGGATATTACCAAAATACCCAAACCTGACAATATCGATCTTGAACAGTGGCTCAAGATCTATCCGGCTACCGGTTACATATTGACAGCAAAGCCCGATCTGTCAGAGAAATGCATCCGGGCGTTCGAGGATGTGGGACTGGAAGCATCCATAATAGGTGAAATGAACAGTAGTCAAAAACTGGACATATATAATGAGACCGGACAGGCAACAGTATTCGATTTTGCTGTCGATAAGATCACAGGTATTATTTTGGAATAATAGACCTATCGTGTAACAGGATATATTTTCAAGACAGACTACCTGGATCAATCACTATTTACATATGCCTTCAATTCGTCGTGTAGGTATTTCTCTGCCGCTTTGACCGTTTCGAGATTGCCTCGCAGGACAATCAGTTCTCTTTCATCACAGTCCACGATATTGACGTTGATCTTGCGCTCCAGAGGATCAAGATCGAACTCTTCCACAATATCATACACAATGTATGAAGGAGTTCCGGGAGGCATTATAAGATCATACAGATTCTCGAGCTTGTCCCCATCTTCTTCTGTTATTCCATGTTTCTTGAGATCATCGAGTGTTAATTTCCTTGCCATTTATATCACCTTGAACATTATATATTTGATCATTATCTTAAAATGTATCAATCCGAGAATCCTATAAAAGGACTTGGATTATTTGAAACTATCTGAGAGTATTTCGATATGACAAATAGTCCATGCGCCACATCTGGCAAAGATTGATATGTGAATGCCATCCTATCATCAACAAATGAATAAAATATGTATTCGGAGGAAGGAAACATGCACTTGATAAAAATATCGGATTCCAATGGACAAATACGTCTGGAATTCTCCGGATGTAACCTTAAATGTCCCTATTGCATCCACATACGACAACCGTCCAAAGAGCACTCTCTGGAAGAGATCGTTGAATTGGCTAAAAATTCAGATTCTACGAACGTCTTTCTGGGAGGTGCAGAACCCACTCTGCAGAAAGAATTGATGCCTCTGATGGAGGCTCTGCATAATCTTGGAAAACATATCATACTCAAATCTGATGGTATGAAACCCGAGGTGCTCCAGGAAGTTCTCCCCTTTGCTGATGGTTTCGTTCTGGAATTGAAATGTCCATTGGAGGATGTAGAAGCCACAATGGAGCTTACCGGATTATCAGAAAAGCGCGTCCATAAGTACATCGATATGCTCGAACGATCCCTGCAGATAAGCAGAAGCAAATGGTTAAGGATATGGATACGTGTTATTCCCGAATATGTGAATATGGATACAATACCACGTATCACACCTTACATTACAGGAGCTACAGAAGTGATGCTCTACCAGTTCCTGAGCAACCCTGAGTTTGATATCCCATTCAAAGGTCACAGTTCACCGGTCCCTCCCTGGGATGAACTTGAAGAACTGGGTAAGTATATCCTGGGGACAGTACCGCGTGTGGTACTTGTTGGAGAAAAAGGAAAGGTGGTGATGGAGGGATAAAGGGGGCCGAAAACCTTTATTTCGTATCATTTTTGTGATTGTACAGGTAGACCATACTCAGGATCATCAGAAGGATGCCGATTGCAATCCATATATTCCAGAATGCAGAGTTATCCCCATCCACAGATTGAGAAAAGGTGGATATATTTTCGGACGGAGGCTGCTGTATAAAGGATGTCATGTTGGTCGTGGTCTGCTCGACCAATTGTCCATCTTCTATATGTTCCCCACTTATCGCAAACGGTGAGAATCCCGGGGTTGATGCCTCAAAATAAATGTATCCCTTATCCTCAGAGAGCATGGTCGTGGGAAGGGACACCCACTCGTCGTCATGATTACGATATAGGATTATTGTTGATACATCTATATCATTGTCCACTACCCATGATCTGTTGACCCTGAACCCGATGACAGGATCTGCAATGTTACCCTCTGTGGCAAATCCGGCCTTACCAACCCATATATTCATATGCTGAAATACCACACCTGGCGTTTCGTTTGTTACCAGAGTGGATCCATGCTCCAATACCTCAATGGTAGTAGATATCCTGCCTGCGTTCTTCAGGGGTGTGAACCTCACATATGTGATACCGTTATCCATTTCATCGAAGGTATAGGATATATCGGAACCAGTGCGGATAATGAGTGATACTACTTCTTTAATCACAATGTTTTCGTATGATTCGCCGGAAGTGCCACCTCCGCCACCACTGCTACTGCTACTACTGCTACCACCATCATCTGTAGGACGAGCGGACACTGTCGCGGTGGCATTGCCACTCACACTCCCATTTACAGCGGTCACCACGGTCGTGCCGATACTGTGTGCAGTAAATATGCCAGTGCCTGCATCGATGGTTCCGACAGTGGTATCGCTGCTTGTCCAATTCACCAACGTTTCAAATGTGTTGTTGAACTGATCCAG
>JAIOTO010000020.1 GCA_021106765.1 Methanosarcinaceae archaeon | reverse complement strand
ACTTATCACAGGAAGTACCACACTGTCCATAAAAGGAGTGTTAAAGTCAAAACCGTATGTTGATGTCACAATTGAAGTTATGAATGCCGCAGGAGTGGATATTTTTGTTGATAATACTAACAATATGAAGTTCATGATCCCTGCAAAACAGAGGTATCATCTGGAAGACTATATGGTCCCTGGTGATTTCTCGTCTGCTTCCTATCTTCTTGCAGCAGCAGCTGCGACCGATTCTAAAGTAACGGTGCAGAATCTCTTTCCTTCGAAACAGGGTGACGTTATCATCCTGGATGTTTTGCGGAGGATGGGGGCCAGCGTCGATTGGGATGAGGGGACCGGGGAGGCCACAGTAAAAGGTAACGAGTTGCATGGTATCACTTTTGATGCAGGAGCAACTCCTGATCTTGTCCCTACGATCGCGGTCCTGGGTGCTTTGGCTGATGGTGTGACCGTTATTGAGAATGCGGAACATGTGCGTTATAAGGAAACCGATCGACTCCATGCAATGGCCACAGAACTTGAAAAGATGGGGATCGATGTAAAGGAAGATCCGGATCGGCTGACCATTACAGGGGGGAATATCCATGGTGCAGATCTGCATGGATGGCACGATCATCGTATCGTAATGGCCCTTACTATTGCCGGACTGGTTACCGGGAACACGACCATCGACACTGCTGAAGCGATCTTTATCTCATATCCCAACTTCTTTGACGATATGCGTTCTATTGGTGCGGATGTGATCGTGAGTGAGGAGTAAAGTGAGTAAGTAAGTAAGTAAGTGGATACGTGAGTGAGGAGAGTAAGCTCCCTTCTGTTAGTGCAAAACCCTGCTTCATCTGGTGAAGCAGAATGGTCCTTTCAGACACCTGCACTGACGGCATTCGGCTAAGCGTCAATATCTTCAGGGGGCGGTCCAGACGCCGTTTACCCCTTACTTCCGACTTGCACCCACGAAGTTTCGCCGTTCCATCCACACACCATGCGACCTCAACCTTACGGTATCATAGCATTAACATGAGGTGGTATCGTTTCTGTGCCAGCATGCAGTAATAACTGCATGAGTTGGTTGTCCAACTGCCCGAGCTCTCGCTCGACACCCTTTACAGGTGCTCGTGTGTCTGGAAGGTGGGGAGACTTTCCTCAGACCAGATGGTCCGGAAGCCGTCCTTCCTCTCTCAGGGGGTAATATACGAAAAGAATATATAAAGATTGCTCCCACACAGTGCAGCAATATATTACGTTTAGCGCAGATAACTTTTTATATCAACTCAGACATATATATGTATATATTTGTATAAGGCATGGTGGCCTAACGATCAATATTACAAGGTGGAATGGTGTATGAAAACATATAATTTTATTTTAATGGTAATTGTAACAACCCTATTCGTTTTTGGGAGTACTGCATCAGCAGGATCGACATTGAACCTTACTATACCCAATGATGGGAGTGCTCATTTCGCAGGTCTGATGGATGTTGGAGTTACATTGAATGGACAAACCATTTCAGTGGAATGTATACGGAATGATACCTTCATGGACCCAGCCATCGATAAGATCTACTACTATCTTGATAAGGATGTGGCATCCATAGTCGATGAACGCAACGATCCGGCAGCCTGGGGATTTGATATAAGGACTCCGAATGGGCATAATGTTGCCAATTTCGGACGTTTCTATACTAAATGTACGATGGCATCCAACAGCTACAGAACGGCTGGTCCAATTGTGATCACACTGGACGAAGGATTCGGTGAGGCGATCCCCCTGAACAACAAGGGTCATTCCATGGCCGTGCATGTCAGGGTACGAAATGCGGCTGATGGTAGTGATGATAGTGTCTGGTTGACCAATGGAAATGGTCATGAGATCCCGGAATTCCCAACCATTGCCCTGCCAATCGTAGCAATACTGGGTCTGGCTTTGATCTTTAACAGAAGGGACAACAATTGATCCCTTCCCTGTTCTTCTTTTTGGATTAGAATGTGTTTTTAATATCTAGATCTGCAATATAATAGTAACTTGCAAGCAGTGAACGACCACCTAATTCATTCCTGTGCTCTTTTCATCTTGCACCATTTGTTCTTTATATCTCAAGCCCGGACGATCAAATCGGATGCTGTGCGAAATGCATGGTACCTATTCATTCCTTGAATGTCCGGCACAATGCTTATATAGTGTGTACGCAACAATACATCAATGTATAATATTATACATTACTCATCATGTGAGGTGTAAGCAATGAAACGATGTATCCAGAAAGTAGCTAATAATGAGGATCTCACAACATCAGAGGCCGAAAAGGCTATCTCCAAGATCTTCAATGAGGCCACAGATGCCCAGATCGGTGCATTCTTGATGGCGTTGAAAATGAAAGGTGAGACTGCCGATGAGATCACAGGGTTCGCAAAGGGCATGAAAGACGTCGCAAATGTGATATATCCACATGTCTCAGGAACGATCGTTGACATCGTGGGTACAGGTGGTGACCAGCACAACACTATCAACGTCTCGACAGCAGCAGCGATCGTTACAGCAGCAGCAGGTGTGACCATTGCAAAACACGGCAACTATTCCATCACTTCACTGTCCGGCAGTGCGGATGTGTTAAAAGAGCTTGGTATACGTATCGATCAGCAGCCTGATGATGTCAGGAGATCCATTGAAGATATCGGTATTGGATTTATGCTGGCACCCGTGTTCCATCCTGCAATGAAGAGAGTTGCAGGACCTCGAAAAGAGATCGGTGTCAGAACAGTTTTCAACATACTGGGTCCCCTTACGAATCCAGCTGATGCAGACGTACAGGTTGTAGGTGTATTCGACAGGGAGCTGTGTGAACCCTTAGCCCACGTGCTTAAGAAGCTGGGTAAGAAACGTGCCCTGGTTGTGCATGGGGATGGCATGGACGAGATCTCTACCCTCTCCGAGACCTATGTCGCAGAGCTCAAGGATGATTTTGTGAGGACATATACACTGACACCGGAAGAGCTGGGCATCAAGCGGGCCACAGCTAATGATATTGTGGGGGGTACTCCACAGGAGAATGCCCGTGACATCATATATGTCCTGAAAGGTGAAAAGGGACCAAAACGTGATATCATTGTGATCAATACTGCTGCTGCTCTTTATGTTTCCGGACTGACAGAGTCCCTGAAGGATGCTATCCCTCTGGCAGAGGAGACGATCGACAGCGGTAGGGCATTGGAAAAACTCGATGAGTTCAGGAATTTTGTTTGAATACTTCAGGAGTGGACAATGCGACAGGTAACACGTGTAAAGATCTGTGGAATGCGCAGTGTAGAGGATATCGAACTGGCTGTGCAGTATGGAGCAGATGCTGTAGGTTTCATCACCGAGGTGCCCGTGGACACTCCGCGTAAGCTCGACATCACGACGACCGCTCGTTTGATATCACAGGTTCCGGTGTTTGTAGACCCGGTGCTGGTCATAATGCCAGAGTCCGGTGAACAGGCCGTGGAAATGATCAAAGCGACACGAGCCACCATTGTCCAGATCCACAACCGCCTTGACGCAGCCGGGTTGAGCATCATACGTGAGAACACTGATGTTAATATCATCCGCACATTTTCAATTCCATTGGACAGGGAATTCAGGGTGGATCAGCTCATTTCGCAGGTGGAAGAACTCGCGAATGACCAACTGGTGGATGGTATCCTGCTGGACACCTCGACTGATTCTAAGGTGGGTGGCAGTGGTCTTACTCACGATTGGATGATCAGTGAGGAGATAGTTAAGGGGGTCGATGTTCCCGTAATAGTTGCAGGAGGACTTGATCCGGATAATGTGGGTGAATGTGTGCGCCGGGTCAGGCCATATGCTGTGGACACGGCATCGGGTATCGAGACTAACGGAATCAAGGATGAAACGAAGATTGAAAATTTTGTGAAAGAAGTGAGGTGTAAAAATTGATATCCTTTGATCTGGACAACAGCGAGTTCAAGGACCTGGTCCAACAAAATGAAGGGCCAGCGCTGGTACAGTTGATGGCAAACGTTGATACGATATGTTCCCCGCTCCAGCTATATACCCTCCTGCAGCAGGAGAGCGAATATTCCTATCTGCTGGAGTCGGTAGAAAAGGAGCACAGACATGCACGTTTTTCCTTTGTGGGTGCATATCCGGACGTTGTTGTTAGCATCAGCAACAGGGAGCTGACATTACAATACTGTGATAATTCTCAGCTTATTGATATGATACGTGGTACGATCGTGTCGGCATGTGATATCATATCCGATACTGAAGGTATGCTGCAAGCGCGTGTGAAGGATGGTCAGGATGTACTGGATTCATTGAGAGCGGTATTCCCAACAGCAGACGGTACACAGCTACTGCACGGAACACGATTCGAGAGACAGACGTTCCTTGGGGGCGCCATTGGTTATAATGGATATGACATGATCTATGACTGCTGGTTGGATGAAGCACGCCGGTTCGAATCGAACACTCCTGATATGCAGTTCATGTTCACCACAAAGACATTCGTTTTCGATCACATGACCGACGAGATCCATATAGTGGTCACTCCACCGGTGGACAGGGATTGTGACGCAGGGTCAATATACCAGCATTCGCTGGACTCTGCCCAACAGATGTATGATAGTCTCGTACAGGCATCAGACGTGGATGTCGAGGCGGAGGTGTCTTCAACTCCCTCCTCTTCGGTGGACGGGGACTTTGTCTGTAGCATGGATCAAAAGACATATGAGGATGCGGTAATACGAGCCAAACAGCATATCGTGGATGGGGATGTATTTCAGGTGGTGGTGTCCCGACGGTGTTCGATCACCACTGAGCAGTCTCCTCTGGAATTGTATCTAACACTTCGAAAGATCAATCCCAGTCCCTACATGTACCTGTTCAGGTTCAAGGACCTGAGTATTGTGGGTGCAAGTCCCGAGACCCTTATGACCGTATTCGAACGTCGGCTCATCATCAATCCAATTGCTGGCACCTGTCCTCGTGGTTCAAGCAAGGAGAAAGACGAGGAGTATGCTCACAGGATGATGGGCGATGAAAAGGAAAGGGCTGAGCATGTGATGCTGGTGGACCTTGGTCGTAACGATGTGCGTATGGTCTCAGAAGGAGGTTCGGTAACTGTGGACGAGTTCATGAGCGTGGTAAAGTATTCCCATGTGCAGCATATCGAGAGCACGGTAAGTGGTCAGTTGCGTGATGAATGCGACCAGTTCGATGCCACACGTGCTATCTTTCCGGCAGGTACCCTGTCAGGTGCGCCCAAGATAAGGGCCATGGAGCTCATCAATGAACTCGAGACCACATCCAGGGGGATCTATGGCGGAGGCGTCGGTTACTATTCCTGGAATGGGGACGTTGATCTTGCTATTGCGATACGTACAGCGATCCTTGAGGGCAACGTGGCTCATGTCCAGGCAGGCGCAGGTATCGTCGCTGACTCGGTGCCGTCCTCGGAATATGAGGAGACAGGACGTAAGATGGCAGCAATGCTCAAATGTCTGGGAGGTGGACAATGAAAGTCCTTTTTGTCAATAATCGTGATTCCTTTGTCTGGAATCTTGTGGACTATGTATCAATGTTCGAATCAGATACGGTAGTGGTCCCAAACACGATATCCATCCCAGAGGTAAGGAATATTCGACCCGATGCCATGATCATATCACCTGGGCCGGGTAGTCCCGACAATCCGCGTGATATCGGGCAATGCCTGGCTATCGTTCGTGAGTTTGGATCAACCATCCCAATACTGGGTGTGTGTCTTGGTCATCAGGCGATCAACGCTGCATTTGGCGGAACCACATGCCATTCGAAGAGCGGTCCTGTCCATGGGAAGACGTCTTCGATCTCCCACAATACATCAGAACTGTTCGTGGGGATACCTAATCCCTTTGAGGGTGGACGTTATCATTCGCTTGCGATCAAGGAACTGGCACCAGACCTGGATGTGATCGCACGGACGCAGGACGATATCATTATGGCCATCAGGCATCAGGTGTACCCTATCTATGGTGTCCAGTTCCATCCGGAATCAGTGCTCATGTCTGACGGTTTGCGGCTCATCGAGAATTTT
Organism: Methanosarcinaceae archaeon; assembly: GCA_021106765.1. Taxonomy (GTDB): domain Archaea; phylum Halobacteriota; class Methanosarcinia; order Methanosarcinales; family Methanosarcinaceae; genus JAIOTO01. The sequence continues at coordinate 42,051 of JAIOTO010000020.1, read as the reverse complement.
CTGAAGATCGCCGCGTCCATGCATAAGCATTAAAGTTCAGAAGCCCATATTCCCATCCATGCTGATAGGACTTACCGGAACACCGGGTACAGGCAAGACGTCTGTGAGCAGGCGTCTTGGGGCTGAAAGCGGATACCGAGTGATCCATCTTAATGACCTGATCAAGGAAGAACATCTCTACAGTGAGGTCGATGAGATACGGGGATCTGTAATTGCAGACATGGACCGCGTCGCGGATCGCATCAGTGAGCTGGTGGACGATCCGGACGAGATGACGATACTGGACAGTCACCTCTCCCACCACATTGCTGATACTGTGATCGTGCTACGCACAGCTCCGGGTGAGCTTAAGCGACGGCTGGAATTGCGCGGATACAACGAGGACAAGATCAGGGAGAATGTGGAGGCCGAATGCCTTGATGTGATCCTTGTTGAATCGGTGGAGTGGTGCAAGAATATCTTTGAGGTAGGTAACACCAGAAGACCTGTTGAGGATGTAGTCGCAGATATTGTTGAGATCATTCAATGTCTGCCCGATGGAGACCTGGACCTTCTGGAAAAGTATCAACCCGGTTCATTTGACTGGAGTGAAGAGATTCCCTGATGTTTTTTACTGTACACAGCTTAAGCTATTCCTTACAGCAGTGACTGAACTGAACAAAAAACGATTTCATGGAGTTAATTACACAGATCAGCAATGAGACAATAATTCAACATTATTGTGTGAGAAGCAATCGATTCTGTCGGTCATCGTTCATTCCATACAATCTGTACCTGATACATTCTTCAGGCGTTTGACACCACCGATCTCTTCAATAACATCGGCAACGGCCCTGGGAACCAGATGATGCCATTCTTCGTTTTCCAGCATCCTTCTTCGTATCTCAGTACCGGAATACTTGTCCCTGATATATATGGGAGGTTGTTTGACCTCGACCCCTGCTTCTTCAAAGAGCTGTATTATCAGGGGGTTATTGGAATAGACGATGTCAAAAGGAGGGGTCCGTGAAGTAACATACGATACCCATACAGCATTCTGCTGCAGGTCGTCAATGGGGAGGGCATAGTGCTGAATGTCTGCATCTTCAAGAGCATGCCTGATCATCATGGTACGTTCACCGGCGGTGAACGGGTTTGATATTTCATGGCTACGTTGAGCGCTCCCAATACCGATGACCAGTTCATCTACTTCTTTACTGATGCTGGTGATGACTGACTCATGTCCTTTATGGAACGGCTGGAAACGCCCAATATAGAATGCTCTTTTCAGATGCATGGCTGTGTAGCATTAACGTATGCCATTGGTCTCGAACGAGAACTTCTCGCAGACCTCCAGGTAATGTCCTGAATTTTTGTGTTTCATGGTTGTCAATTTCTTAACAAGACCTATTCCTGGTTTAGGTTCTTCCATAATCTCAAGATCGTTCTCGACCATCTTGAAATACTTCTTGCCTACTTCATTGCGTATGAAGACACTGTTCCATCCGTCCGGAGCACCGACTGAACCCACAGATATGTCTGCGAACACTGATGTGTAATCACAGCAGTGATGGCATGGATTTCGCGCGTATGGTGCAACATCCTTGATCGGGACATTGTGGCCTTCTCCGTCCTTGGTGTATGCCCAGAACTTACCTCCACCGAAGTCCATTTTCTCAACATCCTCTATATTAAGTTCAAGGATCTCGGGAATGATCTTCTCTATCATGGTCTCGTGGTGGAAGCTCTCCATGCACAGCAGACCAACGATCAGTACTATCTTGTCGTTGACATTCTCCTGTATCATTCTGGCACCGTGTGCCTGACATGGTACCCCGATGACAGCGATCTTCTCATACTGATCAAAAGGTTCCGTCAGGGCAGAAAGCACAGAATCATAGGTATATTTGGTACCCTTTGCGTTCTTAATTTCCTCAGGGTCGGTGTATACTACGAGTTCGGTTCCCCACGCATCGTCTCTTGCAATTGCAACCACACAGTCGATCTCGCCTTTGGCGAGGAGTGCACTGACAAGAGCTGTGGTCACACCGCCATCCTGTCCTTTAATGCTACTCTTGGCACCGAAGAACTGTTCGACGTTAGCGAACTCATCGTCCATGAAACCGTCGATCACAGGACAGACCCTTGAACAGGTAAGACAGCCTTCACAGACATTGGGAGCAGCGCCATGTGTATAGAGCGTGAGATCTTCAGGATCCCTTATCTCGGCCGCTTTGCCAATGGTTATAGCACCGGCGGGGCAGGCTGATGCACATGCCCCACATGCGGTACAGACGTCATTGTTAATGACATCTATGATCTTAGGATGGACCATCAGTTCCCTCCGATGATCTCCTTACCGATGAGTTTGATCGATTTCTCTTTGTTTGGACCGATTGGTGATCCTACTACGATCTGCGTCACGCCAATCGCCTTAAGTTCTTCGATCCGCTGCTTGCAATCATCAGGTGTTCCACAGATGGAGAATGCCTCGATCATGGCATCTGATACCATACCGCCCATAAGAGCACCGAAATCGCCCTTGGCGATCGCTGCACCAATATCTGTCTTTGCGGCTGGGTCGATGCCATGGCGCTCCAGGACCATGTCCGGGGAACCAGCGACGATGAATGCAACAACGATCTTGGCTGCGTTCTTTGCCTTGGCTGCGTCTTTATCAATGGAGAAGCATGCGTATGCAGCTACATCGATATCCTTTGGATCACGACCTGCTTTCTTTGCACCAGCTGCGATCTGCGTCATTGCAACCTCGAAGTCCTTTGGATGAGATGCATTGATCAGCACACCGTCAGCGACCTCTCCGGAGAGTTCCAGCATCTTTGGACCCTGTGCGCCCATGTAGATCGGGACATCACCGGTCTTGAATGCCATTTTGGCACCACCGAACTTCACAACTTTGCCGTCCTGCTCGACCTTCTTTCCTGCAAAGAATCCCCTGAGGGCCTCGATGTTCTCCTTGGTGGTGGTCAGTGGCTTATCCCATGAGATTCCCATGGCATCAAAGGTTGCCTTGTCACCTGGACCAATTCCGAGGATGGCACGACCGCCTGATATCTCGTTTATGGCCCCAATGCTGGATGCAGTGATTGCAGCATTACGAGTGTACGGGTTAGTCACACCTGTTCCCAACTTGATGCTGTTGGTGTTCATGGCAAGGACTGCCAGTGTAGTATATACATCACGGTTGTTGTAGTGGTCCGTGATCCATACATTATCAAATCCCTGTTGTTCTGCGAGCTTTGCATAATGAGCGATCTTAAGAACTGGGTCTCCAGGTACAAATTCTATTCCAAACGTCATTTTAATCCTCCTATTAAGTAGTGTATCAATTAGTGAAGTTCAGGAAGGCATACATGTATTAAAACCTTATTGATTTGGATCTGGTAGGATCGCATGTAAGAATCACGAGTTAGGCAATCGGGCGATGAACGTCAATTGTGTGTCCTACATGTATTTCATGCATTATTGTATCACTCAAACCAATATCTATATATGTTCACAGCACGCAGCTAATTATTGTATACTGTAATGGGGATGTCGGACCCATCTGAAAAGATGACCCAAATCCAGGGGAATGGTGGTAAAATATGTTAAGCAAAGAGATGACAGTATCATTGAATGAACAGATCAATAAAGAGATGGATTCTGCATATCTATACATGTCCATAACGCACAGAAGGAACTTTTTAGCAAGATCGCCAAAATTGAACGCGGACACTATGAGATCATTGACGGTTTACTGGATGAAGCTACTGATTTCAGAATGTAGACATGAATTAGGAGGTATGTTTTGTGAATAATACAGAAGACTCACTTGAGATTGCCAATGGTATATACTGGGTAGGTGTGATCGACTGGAATCTGCGTGATTTCCATGGATATGAAACCCCAAAAGGTGCTACCTACAATGCCTATCTCATCATTGATGAGAAGATCACCCTGATCGATACGGTGAAATCGCAGTTTGCAGAAGAAATGATCGATCGTATCAAGAGTATCGTGGACCCTGCAACCATCGATTATGTTGTCTCAAATCATGTGGAGATGGATCATTCAGGTTCTTTGCCTGCAGTAATGGAGATTGCGCCAAATGCAACGATCTTTGCGACCAAGCGCGGTAAAGCAGGCCTCTGCGAGTATTACACAGAAAATGGTTGTGAGAGTTGGGATTTTGAGACCGTTGAGACAGGAACCGAACTTGATTTGGGGACGCGAACGTTGATGTTCATAGAAACCCCGATGCTCCACTGGCCTGACAGTATGCAGACCTATCTGAAAGAAGACCGCATCCTGTTCTCCAATGATGCATTCGGCCAGCATATCTCCACATCGAAACGATTCGACGATGAGGTGGACGATGTGATGGATGATGCTGCGATATATTATGCGAACATACTGATGCCATTCGGTTCCAGGGTCCTCAAGTATGCGGACCAGGTAACAGAGCTTGGGCTTGAGTTCAATATGATCGCACCTGGTCATGGTATCATATGGCGAAAGGATCCGGGAAGGATCATTGATGCATATGTAAGGTGGGCATCCGCGGAGACTGTTCCAAAAGTGCCTGTGATCTATGATACCATGTGGGGCAGCACCGAGCGTATGGCCAGGGCCATTCTTGAGGGTGTGCGATCTGCGGATATCCCCGTAAAGCTGCTGGACCTTCATAAGAATGATTGGAGTATGATCACAAAAGAGGTCATGGAAGCGCCTGTAATCGCAATTGGATCACCGACAATGAACAACAATATGCTCCCTTCGGTCGCAGGATACCTGTCCTATCTCAAGGGTCTGCGTCCAAAGAACAAGAAAGTTGCTATCTTTGGTTCGTTCGGTTGGGGCGGTGGCGCTGCAAAAAGCATGGAAACTGAACTCAAAGCAGCTGGATTTGAGATCATCGAACCAAAAGTCCAGGCGAAGTTTCGACCTGATAAGGATTCACTTGAAGCATGTCGGGAGCTGGGTATACGACTTGCGGAGGAAGCAACCTCTAATCAGGTAATTTAACCTTCATAATATTTTTAAATGACGGAGAATGTACAATGAAATTTGAAAGAGAACTTGAAGAAGAACTATACGAACGGTCAAAGAAGAATGCAGAGAGAAGCGGCTACCGGCTGAACCCGGACTATGATGTCATCACCACTGCGATAAAGGGCATTACCAATAATAAGCGTGAATATGGTGAATGGTATTGCTTCTGCCAGAAAAGGACCGGTGACAAGGAGCAGGACAAGAAGATCATATGTCCCTGTGTTGTCCGTGCTAAGGATATTGCTGCCCGTGGCTCGTGTAAATGTGGTCTATACATCAAATGAAGTGATACAATGGGAGTTTCAGAAATAGGTGAAAAGTACGTATGTAATATCTGCGGCAACGAGGTCGAAGTGACGATAGTTGGTGGCGGAGCTTTGGTCTGCTGTGGTGAAGAGATGGAGCTAGTGAAATAATCGTAAATATGGTTAGTACAAATTTATATATGTATGTGAATGTGAATATCTTGCTGATATTTACCAGGTGATCAAATGAAATGCTATGAATGTGCAAAGAATGGAACGGATACAGAGGCTGTTGGCATCTGTATTATGTGTGGAACTGGTGTCTGCAAGGACCATCTGAGACGGGAAAAAGTACCGATCTGGGAAGGGGAATACGACATACGCCTGAAATGTATGGGAGATTCGTGTGAGCTCAAGGATATGGTACCTATGTTGAAAATACTGTGTATTCCATGCCACGATGCCCTTGAGGAGAACTTTTGAGGTGATATGATGAAATGTTATGATTGTATGGAAGAAAGCAAGGACACGGATGCTACATCTGTGTGTATCATCTGTGGCAAGGGTCTGTGCGCAGAGCATACAAAAGTGTTGGAACTACCTGTTTCGGTGGGAATGCCACCAAATGTGAAGCGTCTGCCCAAAGGTTTTCCCCGGCACATGTGCAATTATTGCCTGGAAAACACGATCGTAGATGGATTTGACTGATTGGCTGCACTGGCAGCCATTCATAAGTGTTAAAGGAGGAATAATACGTGAGAAAGGAGGAATAATACGTGAGCGAGCAAGGAAATATAGTTAACGATATTGGAGAGAAGCTGGGTTTCACTCCTCGCATACTGGAAACGCTTAATGAACTGGATTCAGAGTTTGTTAAGAAATATAAGCACTGTCATAACAAGATACTTACTGACGGAGCCATTCCTGCAAAGTATAAGATCCTGATGGCACTGGCTGTGGTAGCATCCAAACAGTGTGAGGCGTGCACGGTATCTCAGATGAAAAGCGCGTTGAAGAATGGTGCCACTAAAGAAGAGATCATGGAAACCCTTGAGGTCATATCCATAACGTCCGGTGCACCGGCTGTTTCTGCATGCCGTGATGCTCTTAAGCTTTTAAAGGACTGAATTTAATTATGGAATCACCGATGCCCTGATAGTATCATCACAATGAGCCAGAAATAAGGAGGTATGTTATGCAACCAATTGTAGATGCCACTAAATGCGAAGGAATAGGGTCATGCAGGGACGTGTGTCCAGCAGACGTTTTTGAGATCAAAGATGATGGTTCCGGGAGCATGAGATCCATAGTTGCACGTCCGGATGATTGTATCGATTGCGGTATGTGTGTCGATGAATGTCCGACAGAAGCAATAATACTGGAGTGAACGTAAGTATTGTAGGAGATGATAGATTGCCTGATAATGTTAAGGTGAGATTGCTGGGGATATCTGGAAGCCCCAGGAAGAAGTCCACGGATCATGCTGTACGTGAAGCTCTGGAATATGCACAGGAGAAATATGATGTGGAAACTGATTATTTTTCTGCCCGTGGCAAAGAGATGAAGTTCTGCATACACTGTGACCATTGTATCAAAACGAAACAGGGCTGCATCCATAAGGACGATCTGGTCGATCTGTATCAGAAAATGGAATGGGCGGATGCCTGGATCATTGGTACTCCTGTTTATCAGGGTACGCTCAGTGCACAGACAAAGACCATCATGGACCGATGTCGTGCAGTAGTTGCACGTGATCCAAAGGTCTTTATGAACAAGGTAGGGGCCGGGATAGCTGTTGGTGGAGATCGTGTCGGCGGGCAGGAGCCAGCCATACAGACCATTCTCAATTTCTATGTGATAAACGAGATGTTGCCTGTGTCCGGGGGTTCATTCGGTTCCAATCTTGGTGGTACGTTCTGGTCGCAGGATCGCGGAGCTGAAGGTGTGGCTGAGGATGAGGAGGGGCTTCGAAGCATGCGCAGAACGATCCGCAAACTGATCACCAAAGCCCAGCTCATGCAAAAATTACGTTGATATCAGGGAGTTGATCGATTGAAGTTCACAGCAGAGATCATTGACATCATCCAGCGTACACATGATGTTAAAAGTTTCAGGTTCAAACGACCTGATGGGTTTGATTACATACCAGGTCAATACATCCTTGTGACGTTGCATGTCCAGGGGACAGAAGTACGCAAACCCTTTACCATATCAAGCAGTCCCACGGAGCTGGACCATATCGAGTTCACCAAAAAGCTCACAGACCACGATTTTTCCAATGTGTTGGATTCAATGGGTGTGGGGGATGTTGCGGGTATTGCCGGACCGTATGGCAACTTTACGTTTGATGGACAATTCGATAAGCTTGCAATGGTCAGTGGAGGGATCGGTATCACTCCAATGATAAGCATCTGCACCTATTGCACTGACAAAGGGCTTGACAGTAACATTGTGCTTATTGAAAGCAACAAGGAAGAATGCGATATTCCTTTTGTTGAGCAGCTTGAGACCCTCCAGCAAAGGAATCCCCATTTACATGTTGTCCATACACTCACCAGGCCATCGGATGACTGGAGCGGATGCTGCGGTAGGGTGTGTGAAAGTATGATCCTTGAAGAGATCCCTGATTATAATGATCGTATATTCTATCTCTGTGGACCACCTCCCATGATGGATTCTGTCCAGTCAATATTGATCGGAATGGGTATTCCAAAGGATCGCATCAGAAAAGAAGCATTTGTAGATTTTTAATAATGCCCATTAACAACTATATATCATATCAATTGAACTATATTCACAAAAGGAGTTTGTTACGAATGGATGTAAAAGGAACGCAAACAGAGAAGAACCTGCTGACTGCTTTTGCAGGGGAATCGCAGGCAAGGAACCGCTATACATATTTTGCATCTGCAGCGAAAAAGGCAGGATATGAGCAGATCTCAGGTATTTTTCTGGAGACTGCGGATAATGAGAAAGAACATGCAAAGAGGTTGTTCAAGTTCCTGCAGGGCGGTGGAGAGGTTGAAATTACAGGCTCCTTCCCCGCAGGTGTGATCGGTGACACTCGTGCCAATCTGGAGGCTTCGGCCGCAGGAGAGAATTATGAGCACACCCAGATGTATCCTCAGTTTGCAGAGGTGGCAGATGAGGAGGGTCTTCCGGAGATCGCAGAGGTGTTCCGCAATATCGCAGTAGCTGAGGAAGGGCATGAGGCCAGGTATCGGGCACTGATCGAGAACCTTGATAGCAAACAGGTGTTCAAACGGGATAAGGTCGTCAGATGGAGATGCCGCAATTGTGGATATATCCATGAGGGAGCTGAGGCTCCGGACGAGTGCCCTGCATGTGCACATCCGCAGTCATATTTCGAACTGTTGAATGAGAACTATTGATCATATCAGGAGGTTGTATTGACTTGAAACGCATAGCATGGGGGATCACGGGCTCAGGCGACCTGATACGTGAGACCTATAACACAATGGTAGATATCAAGAACAGGACCGATATCGACTTCATGGTCTTCCTTTCGAAAGAGGGGGAGACTGTGATGAAATGGTACAGGATGTGGGGTGGTATCCAGAATGATTTCGAGAACTTCAAGACGGATGCTGGTCCAAATTCCCCGTTCATTGCCGGTCCGCTGCAGGTGGGGCATTATGATGCTCTGGTAATCGCACCGGCAACAGCCAACAGTGTAGCCAAGATCGTGCACGGGATCGCAGATACACTTGTCACCAATGTGGTGGCCCAGACTGCCAAAGGGGATACTCCGATCTACATACTACCTGTTGATCAGATTAGGGGTACGGTGGATACTGTTGCTCCCGATGGCAAGAAATTAACGCTGAAAATGCGTGAGATAGATGTCTCAAACTCCGAAAAACTTGCGCAGATGGAAAACATCACGGTGCTCAAGAGTCCGGATGATCTCTATGATCTGGTGGGTCTGGAGAGGAAATAAACTCGTCCATTCAAAGATGAAAACCTCTCTCATGTATCTTTCAGGGAGAGGGTATTCCAGATATTCTATCTTCTTTAAGGCGTTATACGTTGCATAGGCAGCAAGAATACTGTCCAATGCATCTCCTTCAGGGTTCTCGAGTACGGACCTTTTCACGTCATTTGTGAAACTCAGTCCCATTTGTTCCAGACTGTACAGGATATACTGCCGGGTTTCTAGTTTATTCTCACTGTTTCCCTTGTAGGGTTGATATAGTCCGTTTGTTTTCAGGGTACAGGCAGGACATATCTCAATGACCCAAGTTTTGTCTTTATCCGGGGGCTGCATCGGGATGATACAGACTTTTCCATCTCTCACAAGCGGGTGAAGTATATCGCGTAACCCATAATAGGTCTGCCTATATAGCCTGAGGTTATATACACAGAAAGGCGCCTTCTTCTCTTTGTCACATTGTCGCTTAAACTCCCGATTGTTGGTCCGTATCCGACAACGGTTCCTGAAATCCTCCGGTGATACGAATCGCTGGGGAAATGGATGATGAAGGAGTCCCAATCCTCGTGATCAATTAGTTATGAAGGGAATCCGAACGGGAAATCAATTCCAAAAATGGAGGAACCGTTCCTTTCGATGAGTTTCCTGAGGAATGTGTGACAGATCTAACGATCGGCTATCTTCTTATCCAATTTTTCTGTCAGTGGGTAACACTGGTCAATATGAAGGATATGGTCATGGATCATGCCGCAACTGATCCATATTTTGCAGCACGCGGTTTTTGAGCTGCTGAAGTCCACGCCGTAGATACGGTCTATGGACCGTGTAGCGCTCAAGTTCACATTATAGTTACTTTACCGTTCCTGTTTGCCTTCGATAAAATCATTGGTCATCTGGTAGGCTTCACTGTCTGGATACTGCTTGGGCGGATGTTTCATGAAGTAGGACGAAGGGGAGTACAGTATGCCGCCGATGCCTCGCTTAAGGGCCAGCTTGCTACAGCGGATAGCATCGATGACCACGCCTGCAGAGTTTGGGGAATCCTCGACGGAGAGGCGCATTTCCAGATTCATGGGCACGTCACCGAAGAGCTTGCCCTCCATTCGCAGGAAGCAGACCTTATTATCTTTTTGCCAGGGGACGTAGTCGCTGGGTCCGACATGGATGTTCTCATCATCCAGGCGCTGTTTCAGGACGGACTGGACAGCTTCGGTCTTGGATGTTTTCTTTGAAGAGAGCCGGTTGCGGTTGAGCATGTTCAAAAAATCCGTGTTACCGCCAGTGTTGAGCTGGTATGTTCTTTCCAGTTTAACACCGCGTTTTTGGAACAGTTCTGTCAGGGTTCGGTGTGTTATAGTGGCACCAAGCTGTGCCTTGATATCGTCACCAATGATGGGGAGTCCTTTCTGCTCGAATTTCTCGGCCCACTTTGGATCACTTGCAATAAAGACTGGCATGTTGTTGATGAATGCAATACCGGCATCCAGTGCACATTCTGCATAGAACCGGGCTGCCTTCTCAGAGCCGACCGGCAGGAAGTTCAGGAGTATCTCTGCTCCTGATCCCTTGAGGATCCTGACAATATCCTCTTTTGTGGAATCATCATCGTTGGAGGGCACGAATCTGTATTTGTCCTCGTAGTCCTCCATGTGCTTGGATACACCGTCCAGTACATTTCCCATGATGACATTCACGCCTGTGGCCGGTAGATCTGCACAGAATACGGTGGTACAGTTAGGAGGAGCAAAGATCGCTTCTGAAACGTCCTTTCCAACCTTTCTCTCATCGATGTCGAAAGCTGCAACAACTTCAATATCAAAGGGTTTGTATCCGCCGATGTCCCAATGCATCAGCCCAGTGGCATCCTCTGCATCTTTATCCTTGTAGTACTCAAGACCCTGGATCAGTGAACTTGCGCAGTTGCCAATTCCTGCAATTGCGATTTTTATCTTGTCCATTACGCTTCCTCTTGATCAAAATGAATGTTGTAACGATTAGCCTGTATTAATTGTATTAATATGGAATGTCATAATGTGCGTGTTTGATAAAAAGGTTTCTGATTATACAGGTCCGAACCTATCCATCCTTCCGTCCCACTGACCCATCTATCCTCATCCCATATTTCCTGCTTATCCTACTACTAGACCTAATACACCTAATAGACCTACTACTAACCTACCATCGTCCACGTTCCGGTGGGAAGATATATTGTATAAGAATTTAAGCAAGAAGACTATCTCTTTCAAGGAGTGAATGGATTGCGTCAACTTTTCATTAAGTATATATATATTCTCAGACTAATGACTGTTTAACAGGATGCCCGTGGGACACAGGCCTGTGTAAAACAGTTTCCACGATCCATGACCTTTTCTATTGGGTAAGGGATTGTGATGTGATATCATAAAATTCCGGTCGGTCGTAGGAAGCCATACGATCTTGATCGGTGGTGGTTCACAAGAACGCATTTATCATTGCAGGTAGGATAAGCATCCCATCATAAAAATAGTGGAATGGTGTACTTAATATTTATTTGATCGTTTGTATTAACTATTATCAATCGAAAGTTCATATGGAGAATCTCAAGATGAAAGTATTAGTCAGTGACTCATTATCAGAAGAAGGTATAGCAAAACTTCGGGAGCATTTCACAGTCGATGTCAGCACGGGGATGACCGAGGACGAGCTTGTAGGGCTTATCGGAGAATATGATGCTCTGGCTATTCGTAGCGGTACCCAGGTCACTCGCAGGGTGATCGAGGCGGCGGAGAACTTAAAGATCATCGGACGTGCTGGGGTGGGTGTGGATAATATCGATATCCCGGCCGCCACGGAGAAAGGTATCATTGTGGTCAATGCGCCTGAGGGTAACATGCTCTCAGCTGCAGAGCATACTATCGCCATGATGCTGTCAATGTCCCGCAACATTCCCCAGGCCAATGCATCCCTAAAGGCCGGTAAATGGGAGCGCAAGAAGTTCATGGGCGTTGAGGTCAATAATAAGGTGCTTGGTGTGGTCGGTCTTGGTCGCATCGGCGCTGAGGTAGCACGGCGTGCCCAGGGTATGGACATGAAGATCCTTGCCTACGATCCTTTCATCTCCGAAGATCAGGCTAAGGATATGGGTGTGGAAATGACATCGGTGAAGGACATTGCATCCCGGGCTGATTACATCACCGTACACACTCCCCTGATAAAAGAAACCCGAAACATCATCGACGCGGCAGAGTTCGCGATCATGAAACCCACTGCCCGTGTGATCAACTGTGCACGGGGGGGTATCATCAACGAGCAGGCACTGGCCGATGCCCTGAAAGAGGGGAAGATCGCCGGAGCCGCTGTGGACGTGTTCACCACAGAACCGCCGACCGAGTGTCCATTCGTATATCTGGACAATACCATAGTCACGCCTCATCTGGGTGCATCTACGGCCGAAGCACAGATCAACGTTGCTGTTGCTGTGGCCGATGAGATCGTATCCGTTCTGCAGGGCGGTCAGGCAAAGAATACCATCAATATACCCTCTATCAAACCGGAGATCATGTCATTGCTCTCCCCTTATCTCAACCTTGCCGAGACCATGGGCAGTGTTGTGGCACAGCTGGTGGATGGGAATTATGATGCTATCGAAATATCCTATAATGGAGAGGTGGCCGACAAGGATGTCAGACCTGTCACAGTGGCAGCGATCAAGGGCGTGCTTGAAAACGTACTCGGTTCGGCTGTCAACTATGTCAATGCACCATCCCTGGCAAAGTCCCGTAACATTAATGTAGTCGAGAGCAAGTCCGAGAGAGCTGTGGGATATTCGTCCAGTCTCAGTATCAAGCTTGTCAAGGATCTGACATTTAAGTCCGTTACAGGGGCTGTTGTGGGCGATGAAACAAAGATCACCATGATCGATGACTAGCATGTGGATATTGTACCTACCGGTTATATGATAGTATCCTATCATATCAACCGCCCCAATGTAATCGGTCCATGTTGCATGGTTCTTGGAAATAATGACATCAATATTTCCGGTATGCAGGTGGGTCGTGCAGAAGTTGGTGGCAAGACGATCATGGCTCTGAATGTGGATTCAGAGGTTCCGGAAAGTGTTCTGGATGAAATGCGCAACATTGAAGGCATAATAGATGCAAAACTGATCACGCCCTGACGATCGGGTTGCACCGGGTATGCTACCATACCACCCAATATCAGATAACCAATACACATGATGCGAAAAAGGATATACCGCCGTTTTCCAAACCGCGAGGTACAGTTCGAGCAGAGACACCGCTATTATCTGGACATGCCCTACCTTGTTAAAGTGATGGCAAATATGAATGGCAAGTTCGGCATGTTCGTCACAGAATCAATAACCCAGAGAGGGCATCGTATTCAGGCAAAGAGGGAGATCGGTGTGGAGATAGTGATCAACGGTGTGGATTTCTCGCCATTGGACTATGAGAACGTGGCTTCCATTGCTGATACCATAGAACCGGAAGGCATTGTAGATTTCAGAGTGAATTTGAAGTACAGTTATCTTGATGGAAAATATAATCGTGTCCCTTTCAGGGGCGACATTTTCCTTGTCAGGACAGCACTGGAATCCGAGATCCTCACTTTCCGCATCAATCACATTGATGGACCTAGTCGTACCGAGTGCGGCAGGGTAGCAGACACCATCATTGATGAATTACGACGTGGTGCCTGATGAGTGATCTGATCTACGTTGTTGCAACACCGTTCAAGAACAATGCCACATCGTCCCTTCCTATCAAGGATTTTGAGTTCGCACTATCCTTTGATCTCAAATGGATGTCGCCCGATCAGGCATGTCGGGTAAGGGATATGGCGATACGTGCAGCGCTCCTGAAAATAGAGGATGGAAAATTAACGTTAACTACTGATCCCGATAGTATAAGCATTCCATCAGGATTCAAACCTTCTGCGGACATGTTCAGGGAAAAGGTCCTTATTGATCATCTCGTGGATGTTATTTCGGCCTCCACCGGTATGGGTGCAAAAGGTGTAGCATCAGCGATCAATGACCGGCAATCACAGTTATCCGATCTCGTGGGGGTAGAGGTTGCTGCTTTGCTGGTGGCCCGCGAGATGGGATGTGATATTGATGATATTTATGGGCAGGTGTATGAGGATGTTATCGGTGGGGTCTAAGCCTCGCATAATCTTTATGTATTAGTAGTGTAATTAAGAGGCACTCCAAATTATTCCCGATATTAGATTATCGATCGAATGAATGTTCGAACGCAGTATTGCGTGAGTAAGAATATTGTCTTGCGGAGGGACATTATGAGTAAGAGAACACAGAGTAAGATATCAAGGAAGGCAGATCCACGGATCCCGTCGTTGATCGCGGTGCTGAAAGAAACAGCTCGTGAGAATGACGCACCGGTCTGGAGAGATATTGCAATTGGACTCGAGGCACCAAAACGGAATCATGCACAGGTGAACCTGAGTAAGCTTAATAGATACACAAAAGAGAACCAAATGATACTGGTGCCTGGTAAGGTACTGGGTGCAGGTGTCATTGGCCACGCTTTGATCATCGGGGCATTGGGTTTTAGCGCAGCAGCACAGGACAAGATCACCAGTGCTGGTGGCAAGTGCATGACCATCGAGCAGGCATTGGATGAAAATCCAGATGGTTCCGGAATAAGGATCATGAGGTAAGGTAGGTGTTTCTAATGACGGTAATCAATGCAGATGGACTCATTATGGGAAGGCTCGCAAGTATTGTTGCAAAAAGGCTGCTTAATGGCGAGAGTATAAACATTGTCAACGCAGAGAAAGCGGTAATATCTGGTTCAAAGGTCACGACCTTTAGAGAATATGAAGAGATCAGAGATATGGGTACACGCGAATTTGGCCCCTATTTCCCAAAAAGACCAGAACGAATTCTCAAAAGGACAGTCAGGGGTATGCTGCCATACAAGCGGGCAAGAGGCCGAGAAGCTCTCGCAAGCTTGAAGGTATATGTAGGTGTCCCTGAAGAACTAAAAAATTCAGAATTCACCACGGTAGAGGGAGCAGATATGAACCGGTTAAGTTCAAGCAAATATCTGAGAATCGGGGATGTCAGCCACAAAATTGGCGCAAAGTTCTAAGGAGGATTATTCATGCCCACTAAAGTTATAAACTCATCCGGTAAGAAAAAGACCGCTATAGCACGTGCAACGGTCAGAAAAGGCAAGGGTAGGACAAGGATCAACAAAAAACCTGTTGAGATCTATGACCCTGAGTTCGCGAAACTCAAGATACTTGAGCCGCTCATGCTGGCAGGCGATGTAGTGTCAGGCCTTGACATCGATGTGAATGTTCGTGGAGGCGGCATAGTTGGTCAGGCGAATGCCATAAGGACCGCGATCGCAAGAGGTCTTGTTGAATGGACCAACGATACCGAGCTCCGTGATACTCTCATGGCGTATGATCGTAGTCTGCTGGTGAACGATTCCCGACAGAAGGAATCCAAGAAGTTCGGCGGACCCGGTGCACGTGCAAGATATCAGAAATCCTACAGGTGAGGTAAGTTACACATGTTTCCAGTTCGCTGTTTCACATGCGGAAAGGTAATTGCAAGCAGCTGGGAAGCCTACAAGCAACGCATAGCCGATGGTGAAGATAAAGCGGCGGTCCTTGATGATCTTGGTATCACAAGGTACTGTTGCAGACGTATCTTCCTGGCTCATGTGGAGCTTGTCGATATAATGGCACCATACCAGTAAGGGACCGTAGGGTAGCCTGGACCATCCTTCGGCGTTCGGGACTCATATTATAAATGATAATATGTGCGGATCACGCCGGTACCTGAGCTCAAATCTCAGCGGCCCCATTCCCTATATTTAAAGACTGGTATTGTAGTTATCGTAATGAAAGTTGACCATGCTCGGAGGGATTCCGAACAATATTACATATTCCTATGAAATTAATGAACAAATGCTATTCTTGGTTCCTGACGAGCCATTAATGTAATTATATTCAAGTCATTACTATATGTGGGCAATATAAGGTGATCAGTTGATCAAAGAAAATTATACCAGATATGAACGTGCAAGAGTCATTGGTGCAAGGTCTCTCCAAATCTCAATGGAGGCTCCTGTCCTGATAGATACGGACAGCACTGATTCCCTGTACATTGCGACATTGGAATTTGAAAACGATATGATACCGATCACAGTAAAGAGAGAAATATGAGGTGAATGTATGGAAGAATCAACGGATGATATTGAACAGACTACAGTCGAAGAATTAGAGCCTGCACAGGCAGAGGTTGATGAGATCGAGACCGAAAGTGCACCAGAGTCCGAACATAAAGAGAACGCAATAGCAACATCTCTTATTCCAATCGATGAATATTTGGCTGCAGGTGTGCATATTGGAACCCAGCAGAAGACCCAGGATATGCTGAAGTTCGTATACCGTGTCCGCACAGATGGTCTTTATGTGCTTGATATACAGTCTACGGACGAGAGGATAAAGAAAGTCGCACACTTCCTGTCAAAATATGATCCGTCCAGGATACTTGTAGCTTCTGCACGTCAGTATGGTCAGTTCCCTGCAACAAAGTTCTCCAAATCAATAGGAGCCAGATCCATGGTAGGACGTTTTATCCCTGGATCACTTACAAATCCATCCCTGGAAGGATTCTATGAGCCGGATGTTGTGATCGTAACAGATCCATCCGGAGATGCTCAGGTGATCAAGGAGGCCGTGAGTAATGGTGTTCCTGTAGTTGCGTTGTGTGATACCAACAACATGACATCTAATGTGGATCTTGTGATCCCTTCCAACAATAAGGGTCGCAAAGCACTTTCGCTGGTCTACTGGCTGCTTGCACGAGAAATTGCAACTGAGAGGACTATTCCTTTCAATTATGAACTGAGTGATTTTGAAGCGGGGATCTGATCTGTCAGACCGATCCCTCATTCTTTATGGCGTACTACTTATATATAGGGGCCCGATTTTGATAAGGGGTGATCAGTAGTATGAGACAACCAACAGTTGCCGGTCAGTTTTACCCATTGGGTGAGAAAGGTCTCAAAAAGGAATTGAGACGTATTTTCACCAATGTCGAGGAATCTGATCGCAATGCCATCGGTGCAGTTGTTCCGCATGCAGGATATGTGTATTCTGGTGCAGTAGCTGCGCATTCGTATGCAAATCTGGTCAAAGCGGATACGTATGTGATCTTCGGGCCTAACCATACAGGATATGGATCTGCAGTATCAGTCTCACAGGATGTCTGGTCCACACCTCTTGGAGAGGTTGAGACAGATGTTGAGTTGGGTAGATGTCTTGCAGGTACAATTGTGGATATGGACGAGATCGCACACCAATATGAGCATTCCATTGAAGTGCAGATACCATTCCTGCAGCATCGTTTCAAGAATGCCTTCAAGATCCTTCCGATATGTATGGGTCTGCAGGATGAGGAAACAGCTGTAGAGGTGGGTACTGAGGTCGTCAAAGCGGTCAAGGAGCTTGGAAAGAACGTAGCGTTCATCGCATCCAGT
The DNA here is from genome assembly GCA_021106765.1 of Methanosarcinaceae archaeon. Classification (GTDB taxonomy): domain Archaea; phylum Halobacteriota; class Methanosarcinia; order Methanosarcinales; family Methanosarcinaceae; genus JAIOTO01. The sequence continues at coordinate 24,304 of JAIOTO010000020.1, read as the reverse complement.
GATCTCACTCACTACAGATCTCAGGAGATTGCTCAGCGTATCGATGAGTATCTGATAGAGGCAATCGTGGATATGGATGTACCTGAATTATACCGGCGCAGAGCTGAAATGAATGCGAGTGCATGTGGCTATGGTCCGATTGCAGCAATGCTCACCGCCACGCAGTTGATGGGTGCCAGGGGTGCAGAACTGCTTAAATATGCAACAAGTGGTGATGTATCAGGGGATACCAGTGCAGTCGTTGGATATGCTGCAATTATTGTGGAATAACATTTACATCTAAAAATGGATTGAAAATATGATCACCTGTTCCGCACCCGGAAAAATATACCTGTTCGGCGAGCATGCCGTGGTCTACGGTGAGAATGCGATCTGCTGTGCAGTGGACATTCGGACCCGTGTCACGGTGGAGCCTGACGATGAGGTTACGATAGTATCTGTTCTGGGCACGACCGGGTTGGATCATGACATTCATCCATATGTTTCTGCAGTAGTTGAACGTATGTCAGAACTTGCATCATTCGAAGGTATACGGATCACAATAAGATCGGATCTTCCGGTGGGATCAGGGCTTGGATCATCGGCAGCGGTTACCGTTGCCACGATCAAGGCACTGGACGTGATGTATAATTGTGGCCTTGATAATGCAGCTATAGCATCCATGGGACATGAGATCGAAATGTGCGTACAGGGTGCTGCGAGTCCTACTGATACCTATGTATGTACCATGGGAGGTGTGGTCAGGATTCCTCAGCGAAGATCACTGGAGAGTCTGGATTGCGGCATCGTCATAGGGAACACACATACATTCTCGTCGACCAGGGAACTGGTAGAACATGTCGCTGATCTCCGCCAACGTTATCCGGATGTGATATCTCCGATCCTTTCGTCCATAGGCAATCTCTCCAACAGTGGTGAAGATTTGGTGAATAGCAGGTCATATTCGGATATTGGTGGTCTGATGAACATCAACCAGGGATTACTGGATGCCATAGGCGTAGGAAACGCTAAACTTTCCTCACTGATACATGCTGCATCTGCGGCCGGGGCTATGGGCGCTAAGATCACAGGTGCCGGTGGTGGAGGATGCATGGTCGCACTTGTGGACCAGTCGTGTGTGAAGGATGTTGCAGATGCGATCCTGGCTGCAGGGGGAGACCCTATTATAACGGATGCGACCGAACTCGGTCTCAGGGTGGACTCAAGTACATGAATAATTCAGATCATATTACTATATTGAAGATAGGTGGAAGTGTCATCACCGATAAGGATGCAGACAAGGGTCTTGCAAAGAAGGATGAGATCAATCGATTGGCACGTGAGATATCCACATTTGAGGGGAAACTGGTTATAGTCCACGGCGCAGGTTCGTTCGGGCATCCTCAGGCAAAGCGATATTCACTCATGGATCAATTCGATGTTGAAGGTGCGGTCATCACTCATCGATCGGTAAAAGAACTGAGCGATACGGTAATAGATTCCCTGAACAATGCAGGAGTGCATGCAATTGCCATTCACCCCATGAACTGCATGATTTCATCAGATGGCAGGATCATGAACATGTTCCTGGACAACATCCGTATAATGCTTGATAATGGTCTCGTACCGGTGTTGCATGGGGATGTTGTAATGGATCATGTTCGTGGAACAACCGTCGTATCTGGTGACCAGATCGTCCCTTACCTTGCAGCTGTTTTGGGAGCATCACGTATAGGTGTGGGCAGTGCCGAGGATGGTGTCCTTGACAGCCAGGGTTATACAGTGGCAGACATCACCCTTGATAATTTCGATCAGGTAAAACAATATATTGGTGCATCACAGAGCACTGACGTGACCGGTGGTATGCGTGGCAAGGTCCTGGAACTTCTTGAACTGTGCAGGACATCAGGTACCACTTCATATATCTTCAATGCAGGGGTCTGTGGCAACGTTCTGAGCTTTTTGAGAGGCGAAAATATAGGCACAGCGATAACAGATAACAACAGATAAACAGGTTCAATGATGATCTTACCATGAGTACATCCCAGAGAAAGATAGAGCATATGAAATTATGTGCAGAACGTCCCGTAGAATCAAGGAGTGTTAGCGCAGGATTTAATGATGTGACTCTGGTACATCGGGCTCTGCCCGAGATCAAAATGGATGATATTGACATGTCGATGGAACTCTTCGGCAAGCGCCTGAAGGTTCCATTCCTGATCGCATCGATCACCGGTGGACACCCTGATACGATGCCTGTAAATGCTGCACTCGCACAGGCAGCAGAGGCCATGGGTGTGGGGATCGGGGTTGGGAGTCAGAGGGCAGCCATAGAAGACCCATCCCAGGAACCATCCTTCAGGGTGGTCCGTGACGAAGCACCAAATGCTTTTATCTATGGTAACGTGGGCGCTGCCCAGATACAGGAATATGGTATTGAAAAGATAGAAACGCTGGTTGAGATGCTGGATGCGGATGCAATGGCGATCCATCTGAATTTCCTGCAGGAGGCTATCCAGCCGGAAGGGGATCGTGATGCATCGGGTTGTCTTGAAGCCATCCGGGAAATTTGTTCCTTGAACCTCCCCATCATCATAAAAGAGACCGGTGCAGGGATATCCAGAGAAGATGCCCTTCTTTTGAAGGACGCTGGAGTATCAGCCATCGATGTCGGAGGTGTAGGGGGCACCAGTTGGTCAGGGGTCGAAGTATACCGTGCAACTGATAGTGCTGACACATCATCCAAAATGCTTGGAGAACTGTTCTGGGATTTCGGTATTCCTACGGCAGCAAGTATAATTGAGTGCAAGGTATCTCTTCCAATAATAGCTACCGGAGGGATACGCACAGGTCTGGATATAGCAAAATCCATCTCTCTGGGTGCATGTGCTGCCAGTGCAGCCCTCCCATTTGTGGGACCGGCTCTTGAAGGTGGAGATGCTGTGGCTGCACGTCTTGGACAAATGATCGATGAGTTGAAGATCACGATGTTTCTCTGTGGATGTAAGGACATTGAAAGTTTACGTCAGTTCGCTCCTGTGGTCACAGGGCATACACTTGAATATTTAACACAACGAGGATTTGGCATAAAAGATATCGAACTGAGGTCAGATGCTTTATAAAATATATTTTCATGAATTTAATATTTATTCATTAGACAAAGGACGAAAGTAGTTAAAATATTACTAAATATATCATAAAACCCATAAAGAACACTATATGACACATATATATTTGTAAATATTAGATGGAATAGATTATTGGAACAAGTATTGATCATAAAATTATTTAGGAGGATTTATATGACAGATATTGGAATAATTGCAGTCGGCGGCTACAACGAAATGGGTCGCAATATGACTGCTATACGAGTTGATGATAACATTATTATCGTAGATATGGGGTTGCGCCTTGATAGGGTTCAGATCCATGAGGACGTTGAGGTGGACAAAATGCATTCCCTTGATCTTATCGAAATGGGAGCGATACCCGACGATACGATCATGAAACAGGTTAATGGTAATGTGTGTGCTATAGTTTGTACACATGGTCACCTGGACCATATAGGGGCGATACCAAAGCTTGCTCACCGATATTCAGCCCCAATTATAGGGACCCCGTATACGACAGCTCTTATACAGCAACAGATCGATTCTGAACGTAAGTTCGGTGTCAAGAACAAGGTTATCACCGTAAAAGCTGGTGGTACTTATCAGATAACGGATGATCTGTCAATTGAACTGATCCGCATGCAACATAGTATCATTGATTGTGTGTTCGTTGCGATACACACACCTGCAGGCGCTATCCTGTATGCATGTGATTTCAAACTCGATCGTACACCTACACTCGGAGAAGCACCTGATTTTGATCGTTTGCGAGAACTTGGGGAAGAAGGTGTCGTTGCTATGATCGTAGAGAGCACAAATGCAGACCATCCCGGGAAAACACCGTCCGAGAAAATCGCACATGATATGGTGCGTGACGTCCTCTTGGGGACAGAGGAATCCCACGTTGGTATGGTCATCACCACATTCGCATCCCACATCGCCCGTATAAATTCGATCATCACATTTGCCGAAGAGATGGGACGTATTCCAGTCCTGATGGGACGTTCAATGGACAAATATGTTGTAACAGCAAAAGATCTGGGTTACATCGATCTGCCGAAGAACGTTGAAATATATGGCAAACGTAGGGAGATCGATAAGGCCTTTGCTAAGATCATGAAAAATGGAAAGGAAAAATATCTTCCTATCGTGACAGGACATCAAGGAGAACCGGGTGCTATTCTCGGACGTATGGCTAATGGAGAAACTCCTTACGAGATCGAATCCGGAGACCGTGTGATCTTCTCCGCAAATGTGATCCCTACTCCAATGACACAGGCGAACCGGTATGCAGTGGAGACAAAGTTGCGTATGCGTGGTGCCAGGATATATGATGGCGTACACGTATCGGGTCATGCTTACCGTGAGGACCACTGGGAATTGCTGCGCATGATCAATCCTGAACATGTGATCCCTGCTCACGGGCACATTCACATGCACAGTTCATACATCGAAATGGCAGAAGATGCAGGATATGTTCTTGGAGATACTGTACATCTTCTGAGAAATGGCGAAGAGTTATATATCGAAGAGTAAATATTAAACTACTCAAAAGCTGTGATCGAATATGAACGTAATCGAAGAGATCAAGGCACGAAGTGTCCATGTGGATAAGGGTATTGAGGAATTACTTCCCATTACCCACCCAGAAGAGTTGTACAAGGCCTCTCGATATCTGCCGGACGCAGGTGGCAAACGACTGCGTCCAGCAGTCCTTATTTTTGCGGCAGAGGCTGTGAACGGTAATATGGAATCAGTCATTCCGGCAGCTGTAGCTGTGGAACTTGTGCATAATTTCACTCTGATACATGATGATATTATGGATAAGGACGACGTCCGGAGAGGGATGCCTGCACTGCATGTGAAATGGAGCCCTGAAGGTGCCATTCTTGCAGGAGATACCCTCTATTCCAAGGCATTTGAAATTCTTGCCGGAATGGATACTAAAGCTGATATTCTTATCAAATGTGTATCTCTTCTCTCAAAGACCTGTACAGAGATATGTGAGGGTCAGTGGCTGGACATAGATTTTGAGGGTCGCAACAACGTTTCAGAAGATGAGTACCTTGAGATGATCATGAAAAAGACATCGGTACTGTATGGTGCATCCGGAAAGATGGGTGCCTTACTGGGAGGTGCGTCGGATGAAGTTGCTGATGCATTATATGATTTCGGCTGCCTTACAGGTATAAGTTTCCAGATATATGATGATATTCTTGATCTGATCACTCCTGAGGATGTATTGGGGAAGGTGCGTGGCAGTGACCTGATGGAAGGCAAGAAGACCCTGATCGCGATCCATGCATTCAAACATGACGTTAAGCTTGATGTTTTCGGAAAAGGAAGTGCCACACATGAACAAATAGATGAGGCACTATCTATACTGACAAATTCCGGTTCGATAGATTATGCAAAGGATCTTGCAGCGTCATATCTGGAGCAGGGTAAATCTAAATTGGATATTCTTGAAGATTCACAGGCAAAAGACACTCTATTGGCGATAGCAGATTATATGCTCAGTCGAAAGTACTGAGTATTTTTATTGCAGTGATGCCATCAGTTCATATTATCTCTGAGCTGATAATTGCTGCATATTATTTTATTTGATTCATATTTTCTTGTTCTGTAACGAAAGGCTTTTATATATATCCCTATTATCATTATAATAATATGTATATTCACTAATCATAATAGACCATATTTCATAGGAGGCTCAAATGGTCGAAAAAACCATGTCAACTCATACATTCGATGATACATGTGAACCAAAAAGAGGTATTCTGGATAGATTGCGTTTCTGGAGTAATCGACCAAGATCTATCCCGAAGTATGATCCAGAGATACATGGGTCACTTGTGGAATCTGATGTACCGGATGGCTATACGGAGATAGAGAGATACTGGGTAGATGAACCATATGCCTATGTCAGCATCGTAGAGAAAGGAAGTGTTCAATCATATCGATTGGTGGAACCTGTGCTTTCGATGTTTGATAAAGAAATTCTCGAGCGAGTACATGATGATCTGCAGAGTACTCTCTCATTAAGTGATATATCCTGTGATCTTGATAGGGAACCGATCCTCATGGGAAAGGTTGTTGATCTGATAGATCAATATCGCATTCCTCTTGATGATTGTTCAAGGTACAAGATACTATATTATCTAAAACGTAACCTTCTGGGCTATGGCAGGATCAATGGCATTATGCATGACCCCTACCTGGAGGATATATCCTGTGATGGATATGATGTATCGATCTATCTATATCACATGAAATATCTCAATATACGAACGAATATCTTCTATAATGAAGAAAAATTGAATGCATTTGTTATATCTTTGTGTCAGAGATCAGGAAAACATATCTCTATCGGAGAGCCTTTGGTGGATGCCACTCTTCCGAATGGGTCCCGGCTTCAGGCAACACTTGGAAAGGCGATCACTACCAGAGGTAGCTCATTTAATATCCGTAAATTTAGATCCGATCCAATTACACCTATTGATCTGATCGAATTCAATACATCCAGTTTGGGAATGATAGCATATTTCTGGCTTGCAATGGAAAACGGTTTCAGTGCGATATTCGCAGGTGGGACCGCATCCGGAAAAACATCGATGCTTAATGCAGTATCTCTATTCATTCCACCTCTTTCAAAGGTGGTGTCCATTGAAGATACCCGCGAGCTTATGCTCCATCATGATAACTGGATAGCTGGTGTGACGCGTGAATCGATCACAGAGACTGGTACGGGATCGGTGTCCATGTTTGATCTGCTAAGATCTGCACTACGGCAGCGTCCGGAATATATCCTTGTGGGAGAAGTGAGAGGGAAAGAGGCACTAACGTTATTCCAGGCACTTTCTACAGGACATACTACGTATTCGACCATGCACGCAGGAGATGTCCAGACTGTGGTCAACAGACTAGAGAATGACCCCATCAATGTTCCGCGTGTGATGCTCCAGGCCCTTGATATATTGTGTATACAGAAACAGGTTTTTGTTGACGGCAAAAAAGTACGCAGGACCGAATCCCTGGTGGAATTTATGGGTATAGATCCCAGATCCGGAGAGATCAAGATCAACGAGCTATATCGCTGGGATCCAATAAATGATGAATTTACGGATTATGGCAATTCTGATGTTATCCAAAGGATTATGAAAAAGAGAGGATGGAAAAAGAAGGAACTTCAAGAGGAAATGAATACACGCGAGCGTATCCTTGAATATTTACACAGGAAAGGTATGCGTGATTATGTGACCATCTCCCTTGTAATGAACCTGTATTCTATCAACCCGGACATAATAGTTGATGCGATCGAAAACAAAACCCTTGAAGATATCGTTCAGCAAAATATGTGAGTATTGAGTATATCATGAACATCTTCAAAGACATAGCATACAGGATATTTGGAAACAGGGTTCGCAGGAACCTGAGTAATTATCATCAGCTTGAGATGCAACTGAGCGGTGCGCGTATTCCTAAGACCGTTTGTCACTATGTATCCATTGCTTACCTGTATTCGTTGATCATTGGTTTCATATTGGCTCCCTTCGGGATCGTTGTTGGCATGGGATTATTTGCTGATGTTCAATTGTCCACCATATCCGATTCATCGTTAGGACCCTATTTCCCACAATCCATCTCAGTTGTTATGGGTATTATATTTGCCCTGGCTGGCATGCTTTTTTTCTATAGTGTCTACATTAGACTTCCTACACTGGAAGCCAATATCCGCAGGACATATATTGATCAGTCACTGACCCATGGTGCTGCCTACCTGTATGCATTGAGTCGTGGAGGGGGTATAAGTCTAATTGAGATGTTCAGGTCGTTGAGTATGCACCGTCATATTTATGGTGCAACGGCCGAAGAGTTCGGGTATATAGTGCGCGATATGGAATATTTTGGGTATGATCTATTAACAGCTCTTAGAAATGCAAGTATCTCTTCGCCCTCTGAAAAATTCAAGAGTTTTATTGATGGTCTTATATCTGTCCTGTCCAGTGGAGGGGATATTTCGGCGTATATGCATAGTAAGATGGAGCAATACCAGGTCGAAGCAGCCAGAGGTCAGAAATATTTCCTGGAAACTCTTGGTATATTGGCAGAAGTATATCTCACAGTTTTTGTGGTAGGTCCACTGTTTCTGATAGTTATTCTTGTGGTACTTGGATTTATTGGTTCTAATTCTACAACGATACTTTATATGATGATATATTTACTGATCCCTATTGGAACAGCAATATTTATTGTGTTGTTGTCCACGGTTTCAGGGGATGTCCAGAACAAAAATGTTGTTATGATGGAAAGAAGACTTGATGTCTTCGATGATGTTGTGGTAATGCCTGAATGTAAAGAGGACCGCAAACTTCTGGAAAAGCTCGTACATTATGAACGTTTGAATCGATTTAAGAGAAAATTATTCCACCCGATCAAGTGGTTCAGCGACAAACCCCATTATTCTTTTTTTGCAACCATTCCGATCGGATCAATATATTTAGTATATTCAATATGGGACAATGTCGAATTTGACATGATCAATAGTTTCTCTATCGATCTATTTGAACTCCAGAATATGAACATCGAGTTTGTGTCGGTACTCGATGATTATCTGTTCTTTTCGCTTTTAATGATATTCACCCCATTCATTATATTTTATGAGATCAGGGCTGATAGGATACGACGGATCGAAGATGAGATGCCTGATTTTCTCAAGAGACTTGCCAGTATTAACGAAGCAGGTATACTGCTGACAGATGCCATATCGATGGTTGCCCAGGCAAAGGTGGGTGTCCTTCATTCTGAAGTACGAAGAATGTCCAATGATCTTTCGTGGGGTACAAATCTGGGAGATGTTCTCAAAAAGTTTGAGTATCATATCAGAACAGATATGATCAGCCGACTTATTACGCTCATAATTAAGGCGAGTGAATCGATCAGTGATGTAATAAGTGTTCTCAATATCGCAGCATCCGAAGCAGATGTCCAGAACCAGTTGAAAAAAGAACGGTCAGCAGAGATGTTGGTCTATGTGTTCATAATCTATATTTCGTATATGGTATTCCTGTTCATTATTTATGTATTGGCAGCCAATTTCCTTCCTGCGATGCCATCATCAGTTGGTGATGTTGGAGCTGGGATGCCAATAAGTCTGGATATGGATATTGACAGATATATGTTGCTATTCTTCCATGCATCCATGATCCAGGGGTTCTGCTCCGGGTTGGTTGCAGGTAAGATGGGGAGTGGAAGGCTTCAGGGTGGAATAAAACACTCTATTATCATGATGTCTGTTGCTTATCTTGTGTTTATGTTATTTATTTGAACAATAAGGTGTTACTCACTTCTGGCAAATATCTTTATGTAATGAAAGGGATAAAATGATATATCATGAAATTATGTGAATTTACCAGATCCGACTCTGCAATGTCCACAGTTGTGTCTGCAGTGTTGCTACTGGGTTTGTTCGTTTCAGTGATCTCTATCGTGAATACCAGTTATATTCCGGTATGGAAGGGCGATGCTGAGTTTTCTCACATGGGGGATGTATTCGATGATATGTCCCAGGTAAAATCAAGAGCGGATATTCTGTCAGTTGCTCTGACAATGGATCCGGATACAAGTATGTCTATGAGTATTCCTGTACAGATGGGAGGAGGATCGATCCCTATTTTTTCATCGGGTCGATCAAGTGGCACTTTATCTTTGAACAATGATCAGTGCGCAATGGTTATCTCAGGTAGGAACCAGACGAATGGAAGTGCCTATGAGTTTGCGTTCAATGATCTTGGTTCGGTAGTGTATCATTCCAATAATAATTTTTATGTAGATCAATCGTATGTGTATGAGAACGGTGCGTTTATTGTCTCACAGAAGGATCGATCCCTTATGAGGCTCCTGCCATCAATATACTTCAGGGGAGGAGATGAGCAGCTCAATGTGACCATTAACTCCATTCGACTCATGGGTGCCCGTAAGACGATAAGCAGCAATGGTATTGAGTATGTAAGATTGATATCCAATGAGACGACATCGTTCTTTGATGGTGATGAAATGCTCACCAATGTATCGATCCATGTGAATACCAATTATCCTTCTGCCTGGATCAATTATTTTAATAGCTCTGCAGAGGATGTCGGGCTTAAATATTCTATCAATTACAGTGTATCTGCCGGCATTGATCATGCGAGTATTGATTTATTCCCAAACAACATGAGCATAGGATTATACCTGGACCGGACTACGATCGATGCCATGGTCAATCCTATCTGATAGTGTTATGTTTGTGGTTGATATTATCAGTTCCTGAGCAATCCTAACGATCATATTTTTGATCATTTGTTCTTAGTTATTGTTGCATTTTTGGTCAAACTTATATTCCGCAGGTATATTTTGAAAATTATGATTTTTGGTATTTGTAGACAAACGGCTCGGAAAGTGAGTTAAATTATTTCGTCTATTAGCTTAATTATATTGTTACATGATTCAGAAAGCCCTTTTTGAAATGACTTATCTTCTGGTAATAATTCTTTAACATCCTTTTCTTCGACAGCAACATAAGATATTATTGTTTTATCTTTTTCCTTGAAGACTACTATTTGTTTAGGTGGAAATAATACAGCCCCTCTTATAGGGCTTTCCAATATACTTTTATATGCCTTTTTTGGATTACAGAGCATTACTGAATAGTATTCAAACTCATTTTCAATTTCCACACCATGATCCCTGAACTCAGTCATCATGTCAAAAACATTTCTAATTATGAAATTGAAATCTGCAGCTTTTTTTTCTATTTCTAGAATAACCTCTGTTGGTGCTTTTTCTGTTTCGATCCTAATTACTTTACTCATTTTATTCTTCCTCCTCGACACAAAGTTCTCTGTTTTTTACTGCAACAAATGTTTTTGCTAACAATAATAGAATAACTAAATTCAGGAAAATAAATATCGCCCACGATGCTCCTTTAAAGAAAACTGAACCACTTTCCTCATACATTAAAAATGTCGCAAGGGCTAAAGCATCTAATGGGAACGAGTAGGCCCACCAAGGCAAATTGAATTTAAGTCTAAGAAACATTTTTGCCTGGAACATTATTAGAATAAACAAAAACACTCCGAAATAATAAAGAAGGTTTCCAAAAGGTGTTAATCCATCCAATAATTTTGTCAAAGCAATGAACCCTATAGCTGGTGGTGCAAACAAAATAAACAATGTTGGAATTAATTTATCTGGAATTGGTGTGTGAAATATAATTCTGTTAAATACTAAAGTGGTTAAAATGAACCACCAGAAAATACCTATGCTAAAAAAGAACCATGACAATTCTGGTGAAAAATGTTGAACTCCTGCAATTGGTATAATAATACATCCAACAACTGGAATAAACCAAGAGGGATTGATGTGATGTATCTCAAATTTATCATGCCTTATCCAGGCAGACATAATTATTATTGTGAATATGAATTGTACAATAACTCCCGCCCACCAAAGATATTTTGAAACTGACATATCAATAGTTAGATAAACTAAACTTGTAATAAGGAATAATTTTGCAATAATTGGATAAAAATTAAGCTTAATAGGATGATTAAACTCTTTTTTCACTTCATTCGGGTATTTAATTATTTTTAATGTGTAAACCAATAAAACTATAATTATGAGAGCTAAAGTAAAATATAATAGATAACTGCTTATGGAAATAGGTAATTTCAAAACATGTTCTGCTCTCGCCCATGCAAGAGTAAAACCTATTAGGCCTAAACAGATCGCTAAAAATGATATTGGAAAATTTTTTAATCTGTTAATTTTGCACTCTTTCGAATTATTTTTATATTCCGATTCCAAATTTACACCTCACAATTTATCTGAGCATTTTTCGCTCTTGAACACTTGATATGCTTAACAAGCAATTCAGCAAAAAGTGCAACAGCACCTATCATTGTTAATACCAGAACACCATAAAGTATTGAGCTTGTTAAAAGAACACCATATGCAAACGCTCCCAATGTCACGAATGCAACCAGTGGACATATAAGTCCCCATTGACTCACATAAAATTCACTAAAATGATGTTCTTTAAAATAATCCTTTAATAATGAAAGACCAAAAAGCATATACCAAATTTCAAATGCAAAAGATAAGCCTATCACGATGTAAAAATATGCTCCTAAATGATATCCATGATGATATTCAAGAAAATGACCTAATCTAAATGCACTTATAGCAAAAAGAGTGATATTTGGGATTACTATAAGGATACTTGGTAAAAATTGTTTGTCAGGAAGACCCTTTAATGCAAAATGGCTTTCAAATATTACAACCATTTTCACTAATAATAAAAAGATACCCATTGATCCTGAAATTAATGACATAAAAGCAGCAGTATCTGCAATTGAAACGTTTTGTGACATTGCTGCAATACCTGTTCCTATAACAGTAAGCATGCCTAATAAGAAAGGATGTAATAACCATCCGAAATGGATCTTTGTTATATCGAAACCATTATTGAACGATATACCTAACAGTTTAATTTCTGTAAATAATATGATCACAAACATTAAAGACCAGAAGATCATTGCTGGTAACATTATACTCTGAAAATGATCCGACAATGCAGGAATAAAATATCTTATAGGTCCTATAAATAGATTCATTGTCATCAATACGGAAATTAACGGTGCGAGTATCGCCGCATTTCTGAGAGGATCATTGATCAGTTCTGAAAATTTGTCTGTTTTCATCCATCTTATTAATTTGATCGTGAACCAAAGTGTTAAGATAAAGTGAATTAATGTGAAAACAATCATTATTGCTTCCAAAGAATAATAATATATCGAACTGATCCATGATAATTCTTGCAACCATAATTGGGATCTAGTGATCAAACCATTTCCATGTTCAGTAGTATATTGCATAAATACAAAAGGCAGTACTGCTATGCCTCCTGCTCCAAGAGATGCTAAAAATACCAAGGGTGAAAAATCTTTTAGACTCATCTGTTCCCCTCTTTTATCATTTTTGTAACTCCTTTCATAATTTCGAATGCATCCATTATTTCGGGATATTTTATTTTGTATGTTGTCCAAGCACCATCTTTACTTGTTTCTACAATATCTTTACTTCTTAATATTGCTAAATGTTGTGAAACAACTGATTGACTTAAACTAGTTCTTTCAACAATTGAAGAAACGGTTTGTGGTTTATTTCTTAAGGTCAACAAGATTTTGACTCTGCTTGAATTTGAAAAGATGTTACATATTTCACATTGATTACTTATGAGATCATTCATATAAGGATATTAGAATATCCTAATATATATAAAGATTTCTCTGAATACAGTATTTCCGAATATTCCTGATTATGATTGAAACAATCCTTTTTCATTCGTTTACATAAGCAACCAATAAAAGGATCTATTGAAAATTCCAGGAGAAATATATAATTCATTTCTTGCACCTGATACCAGTTGTTTTGTAGATGGTACAGCCTTTCGTAGTATCTATTATGAAACTGCGACTACAAATAGTAGTATCTCAAATATATCAAGTACCTAAAAAATACCATGTTGGAATCAATGTTATGAAATTTGGAAAGCTAACGTGGACAGGAGAAATACTGATATAAAAAACAGTTCACAAGGAATAATGAAGTATAGTACAATGAGGAATTTCAAGAACATATGGTTATGCACATAAGATCCATGTCAAATATACGGGCTAAGAAAATCGGCAATAGTACCATTAAATTTGAAATGAATAAACGAGGATATAAAGATGAATGAAATGAATACAGGAATACCTCTGGCACAGGTGATGGGATCCACTTTCCTGGGAGGATATCAGAATGGGGCCGTGGTCAGTCGAACTATCATTGACAAGGAACCGGGAACTGTGACCTTCTTTGCTTTTGATGAAGGACAGGGATTAAGCGAACATACGGCTCCATTCGATGCCCTGGTCCATATCCTTGAGGGGAAAGCAGAAATCGTTATTTCAGGCAAGCCTCTCGTACTGGAAAAAGATGAGATGGTAGTAATGCCAGCCAACAAACCGCATTCCTTACGGGCATTGAAGAAATTCAAGATGATACTGACCATGATACGGGCATAAGGTGAAATAAAGATAATTGAATGGATTCGAGAGACTGGAAGATCAAAGCCAGAGGAAAATATACACATCCACACATTTTATATACTAGCACATTATAAAATAGTGTTAACTATCAGTTACCATTGGTGCTATTGACGAGTGCTGAATGTTTTCCAGTGAAACTGAAAACAACACTGTAACAAGTTGTAGATCATGATTGGGAGATTTATCGAGCAGAATTTATTGGAGAGCACCTCAACAAAATGACGTCAGATCGGGAATGATGTTATAATGAATAAAGAGAGATCAGCAAAAACAATTGAGTCCCAAAAACCGATCACCTGGAAGCTATTGGTTCCATTGACGCTTGCAGTATTGATACTAATTGCCGGTTTCTCTGGCATAATGTGGTGGCAGCAGGATCAGCGAATGGAAGATCGCATTAAAGGTACGGTGACTTTTGCTTTAAATGAATATGAGATCTCACTGGAAGAACAGTCATCCACACTTGCCAATGAAATCGATTGGATCATCAAGAAACCGGAACTGGAAGATGCATTAAGGGAATACGATGCAGAACGACTGCTAGACAACTCCACAGAATTATTTGAAAAGCTCAATCAGGTACATGATGTTACCCATTTTTACTTCCACGGACCGGACCGTGTGAACATCCTGCGTGTTCATAAACCTGAAAAAAGTGGGGATCTTATCAACCGTTTTACTTCTTTGGAAGCCGAAAGGACCGGAGAAACTGCCAGTGGTATTGAACTGGGACCATTGGGAACCTTTACATTGCGTGTCGTAAAACCGATGTACTACGACGGAACGTTGATCGGCTATGTCGAGCTTGGTAAGGAAATAGAGGATGTCCTCCAATCTGCTGCTCACAAATCAGATACCGAAATGGCAGTTACTATCCATAAGGACAAAATGAATCGTGATAATTGGGAAAACGGCATGATCATGCTTGGCCGGGAGGGGGATTGGGACCAGTATCCCATGCAAGTTCTGATATACAGTACCATGCACCTATCCGCAGAGTTCGACATTGCTATTGAACACGAGAGAGATAGTGAAATTCGCGAAACATCGGTTATAGATGACAGTGGTAGAACATGGCGGATGTCATTGATCCACCTGAATGACGTCTCTGGCACCGATGTGGGAGATATGTATGTCATACAGGATATTACAGCAGAGAGAGCAGCATTTGCAAGCAGCCTTACATTTATCATTATCGGATCCATATTGATCTTTGGACTGTTGTTTTCTTTCTACTTTATTATATTAAGGCGAACTGATGAAAACATACTAACAAGAGAGGAAATGCTAAGGGAAAGCGAGAAAAAATTTAAGAGTATCTTTGAAAGTGCAAGCGACGGAATACTTCTCACGGATGTTGAAAATGGGAAATACCATGACTGCAATGCAATGATGACCAAAATGTTTGGATACAGCCTGGATGAAATAAAGGATATAAGTATCATGGCTATTTTCCCCGAAAAGGACGGTCCTAACGTTGTGGAACAATTTGAAAAACCGTATCAAGACCGGGAAGAAA
Organism: Methanosarcinaceae archaeon; assembly: GCA_021106765.1. GTDB lineage: Archaea > Halobacteriota > Methanosarcinia > Methanosarcinales > Methanosarcinaceae > JAIOTO01. Next base: position 8,561 of record JAIOTO010000020.1, on the reverse strand, counting down.
TTGCAATCTCCCAGGAGGTTCCTGTTAAGAGAAAAGATGGCAGTGTATTCTATGCTGAAGTCAACTCAACTCCGATCACAATAGCAGGCAAAGTATATATGTTAGGTCTATTCCGTGATGTCACTATACGCAAGGATGCTGAAAATATCCTTCTTCAAACAAAATTACTTGCTGAGGAAACAAACCGTACCAAGAGTGAGTTCCTGGCGAACATGAGCCATGAACTGAGGACCCCGTTGAACTCTATTATAGGTTTTTCGGATGTGCTGCATGATGAAATTTTTGGCACCCTTAACGAAAAACAGACAAAATACATCGGCAATATTTCAAGTAGTGGTCATCATTTGCTGGAACTTATCAATGACATCCTTGATATCTCAAAGGTCGAAGCTGGGAAGATGGAATTGCATTATGAAAATTTCCTGGTATCATCAGCCATCAAAGAAGTAACAGATATAATAGACCCTCTCGCATCAAAGAAAAACATTGATCTGAATGTTAAAGTAGACTCTCAACTTAAGATCATCGATGCAGATAGGACCAAGTTCAAGCAGATCATATACAACCTTGTGAACAATGCCATCAAGTTCACGCCTGAAAAAGGGACAGTGACGATAAAAGGAGATCTCATGGAAGACTTTGCACGGATCTCGGTTATGGATTCCGGGATTGGCATCTCTAAGGAAGATCAGGCAAAGCTGTTCCAACCTTTCAAGCAACTGGATTCATCTTCAACACGTCAGTTCGAAGGAACAGGACTGGGTCTTGCTCTGGTCAAGAACTTTGTTGAAATGCACGGAGGCAAGGTCTGGATTGAAAGTGAGTTAGAGAAGGGTAGTACGTTTATCTTTACCATTCCAGTAGAAGCAACAGCGGATGGTGACCAATAAGGGCATATATTCTGGTCGTTGAATACCGGGTGGCAACAATGAGACCAGTACCCTGTATTCTATTTGTTAGACCAGTCCTTATTCCAGACTATTGTTCAGCAAATCAAATAAATATAAGAACTTAAATATGTATATGTGACCATTGTTCTTGAAAAAATTAAGAGATATAGCACTTTTGAAGGATACATAGATAATAAATAACGCTGAAGATGTCGTTATGATCTTTATTGGAATGGGGTAAATATGAACACAAAGATTATCGTAATGCTAATAATATGTGCATCTCTTCTTATTGTGGGTTGTGTGGGGGACGATTCTGATATCCAATCTCCCGACGGGACCGATGAGATGGATGAGGGTGCAGAGAACGAAAGCGAAAATGGTGAGGATGAAATACTGGACGAGGAAATAGGCGAAGAGGTTCCGACAATAGAACCTCAGGAAAGGACGATACGACTTTTTGCTTATCGTTGTTTCCCTTCTTCTACAATAACTATAAACCAGAGTGACACAGTCGTCTGGTGGAATGTGGAACGTGATAACAGGAGGAACTTCATGCTTGTAAGTGAGAATGGCCTATGGGAAGATCAAACAATCGGAACTCTGGCCAAGTTCAACTATACCTTTGAAGAAGCTGGGATCTACAAGTTCACAATTCCTCCATGGAACGCTATGAACATGACCATTATTGTCAACTGATAAGATGGACACAACAGAAATTACCGAGGGTACCACCACTGTTGCGGTACCGGTACCACCGGAAGGAGTGAACTTTCCTCCTTCCCAGGCTCCGGTCTTCTACAACCCGCATATGGAGCTTAACCGCGATATATCGATAGCAGCAACATCTGCGTTCGCAAAACGGTTGGCCGCATTGCGACAGATCTCTCTTTCGGATATCACCTATGTGGATACTATGGCAGCTTCAGGTATCCGTGGGCTCAGGATTGCCAGGGAAGTGGGCGTGTCCACCACTCTCAACGACTGGAGCCAGGACGCATACGACCTGATCGGCAGGAACATCAAGAGGAATGACCTATCCGAATCTGCGACTGCTTCATGTAAGAATGCAAACGTATTGTTGCATGAGGAGCACTTTAATATCGTTGACCTTGATCCGTTCGGGACACCTGCACCATATCTGGATGCAGCAACACGTTCGGCAGTCCACTTGTTGGAAGTCACTGCAACAGACACTGCTCCTTTGTGTGGTGCACATCTGAACTCCGGAATACGGAAATATGCCGCTGTACCGTTGAATAATGAATATCACAGTGAGATGGGAGTGCGCATACTGCTCGGTAAGGTTGCGCGCGAGCTTGCAAAACATGACAAGGCCATGATACCACTCCTCTCTCATGCAACCCGACATTATGTGCGCGCATACCTGCAGATCAAGCGTGGTGCGAAACATGCGGACAAGACACTAAAGAAGATGGGATTTATCTCCCACTGTCCAATATGCGGGCACAGGGAGATAACATTCGGAATAGCAGTTCCTATCAGCGACCGGTGTTCATTGTGTGAGAATTCCACCTTTATAGCAGGTCCACTCTGGCTTGGGCAGTTGCATGAAATAGAGTTCTGTGAAGAGGTCCTGGAAGAGATCAAAAAACGCTCCCTTAATACTGCCGAAAAGGCAAAGAAGATCGTTACTGCATGTAGTCATGAGCTGGACATACCGACCTTCTATGATCAACATCTCATTTGCAAGGATCTTGGATTATCAGCATCAACAATGGATGAATTCATAGGTAAGATCGAAAATAAAGGGTTTGAAGTTTCTCGTACTCATTTTAGCGGAACGTCCTTTAAGACCAATGCAAACATTAGCCAGATCAAGAGAATATTTTCATCAACCCAGTGAGAACTTATATATAAGAATGGGATATAATATACATTATATTAGATAATACGAAACCCCAATGACCATTATTTGTAAACGCACTAGAGGAATTATCAATGCCTAAAGAATATGCAGAAAATCTGTTCTTACAGGAAAAACCAACACTTGCGTTAATGGCGATCTGGGCCTTTGAGCGGACATATGCGTCTGTGATCACAAAGGAGATCAGCTCTACTTTTGCCCATACGACCAAGATACTTTCCAAAATGGAGGAACATGGTCTCGTCAAGTTCACAGTGGAAGGTAGGATCAAATATGTAGAACTCACTGAACAGGGACAGAAGGTTGTTGAAGCATTGAAAGACCTTATCATCGCACTTGAAGGCAAGCTACCCGAAGGCTATGACCATCCTGCATCCGCCACCATATCATATGAAGAACTGATCAAGGATATGAACCAGGCATCTGCAGTGATCTATGAGAAGATCGTCGGATTGCGCACAAAGATCGAAAGCATATATAAGGATCTGATCAAAAATGGTGCGGATATGGAGACGATCAAAAGAAAACTTGGTCCATTTAGCCGCGATATCACGAAGATAGGAAATTTGATAGATGAATCAGAGGATCCGATAAGGGACGAGGTAATTATAGCATATCATGATACAGAAGATGTGTTTGACACCCTTATAAGAAAAGATTAAATTCTTGGAGATTATAGTGAGACACATGAGAGAAACAGTAATTTGCATAAAAGCATATAAAGATCCCGGAAATATCATTGCCTCGATCAGGGCCACGATCGGAAACGATCTGAAGGATCTGGATGCTTCGTTCGATCTGTCGGTAACGAAAAACAAATGGATCCAGGTAAACATCGAAGGTGAGGACGAGGAGTTTGCTGAAAATTTCCTAATAGCAAAATATGGTTCCCCTACAAAAGAACCACAGATCGGGACACATTATAATGGTTATATCGTTTCGATCAATGACAAAGGTATTGAAATCGATATAGGAACCACATTGCTGATCTCTACAGGATCACTGAAGCCTCTGGGAGCCGGTGATCCCCATCAGATCGCTTCGCGGTTTGGCATGATCCCGCATATACCAGTTTTGGTCGAGATCGTTGAACATGATGACAAGACACTGGTGCAGTTCACAAAGAAACAGGTCGATCTGTGGTGGAAGTGGAAACGATCAGGTAATGACCGTGTGATCGTCAATTCAGTAACTCGATCAAAGCTCAAGGTTGCAATAAAGAAAACCGGACACGGAAAAGACATCTACGGAATTGACCGTCTCGGAGTTATGGAGAATGCCATCATTTGCAGGAAGGGGACGGATGGCCCAGGTATTGTGGCACACATTGGTCCTCTATTGCAGTCCGATATTGGTGTGATCATAGGTTCCTGACGACGATACATATTTACAGAATATCATTACAGTCATTGCATCACAAAAAGACAATGGTCATAGCCTGTACCATAGCATTCCGTTTCTTTCATGGTGCAGTCAATACCAAGTTGTGCAAGCAGGACGGCTTCAAGGATACCTTCATCAAATGAACAGAGTGTTATGCCGATCGGAGGCATTGTTCCACAATCAAAACAATCATTGACCATGATGGATAACGGGTCATGACAGGGAACAGATATGGTCCCGAGGCGGTGCATGCTCCAGAATGATGATAATTCCTCAAGGATGCCATCAAGATCTTCGGACTCAAAATTAGTGGCAATTTTTGTTCCGATATCCTTGCCAATGAGCTTTAAAAGTGGTTGGGTATTGATACCCTGGGCTTCCAGCCCACATCGCAGTGCATGGAATGTATGCTTGATAAAATCATATTCATCCAACGAGGCGGATGCAAATCTCTCCAGCGTGGTGTTATAATGCTTAATAATAGGTTCCTGGGAACATGCCATGTACCGCGAACATATTGAATAGATCTTCTTGCGCCGGTCATTCGGGTCAATTATCCCTTCCAGCACACCACATGCTCTTAGGTCTTTGAGATGTACAGAAATTGTTGATTTTGATTTCCCTGTATGTTGAACGATCTCGTTGAACGATCGTGCTTCATCTTCAAGCAGTTCCATGATCTTAAGCTTGACATCACCATCAATAGCTATAAAACCATGTTCGGTTGCAAAAAGTGATGTGTTGCCACTTGATATCATATAGTGTTAAATACCGGGATTACCTATATAAACGTTCGTGAACTTCCGAATGATCGGGGGTTAGCAGTGATAAGAAGTATGAACAGAATAATAGTGATTCCCCTTGAAAATGCAGAATACCTGCGATCAGAACTCAACAAGAAGGAACTTCTTGATAAAGAACGAAAGATCAGGATCATCGATAACTACAATTGTGGAAAATGCATGGAGATCCCTGTACTTGATGATATTACCGGCTATAGGACGATCGAACAAGCTGATCCGAAGTATTACCAACGATATCGATCGTTGAGAGATCGGTTAAAGAATAGCATTCCTGATCATGAACTATGTTATGTGCCGTCTGGCTGGCAGATCATTGGGGAGATCATTGTGATCAGTATTCCCGAGGAGATCAGCAGCAGAGGATATTTGATCGCAAAGACCCTACTTGAGATGTATCCACGATGCCGATGCGTGGTACGGGATCATGGGATCACGGGACAATTTCGGGAACCTATGCGAGAGATCCTTATCGGTTCTGATACGGAGACATTGCAGAAAGAGCATGAGTGCCTCTTCAAATTAGATGTTACAAAGATCATGTACTCAAAGGGCAACCTTTCCGAAAGAAAACGGATGAGTAAATATGGCAAGGATGAGATCGTTGTTGATATGTTCGCAGGCATTGGTTATTTTTCCATTCCAATGGCCGTGCATTCAACTCCCCGAAAGATCATTTCCATTGAGCTCAATCCACTTTCCCACCAGTACCTCTGTGAGAATATTGAATTGAATCATGTTGGGGAGGTCATTGAACCTGTGAATGGAGATTGTGCCTGCGTCACGCCAAAGGGGATCGCTGATCGGGTGATAATGGGATATGTTGGAACAACCCATGAATATCTTGCACAGGGTATTGACGCGATAAGGAAAGAAGGGGGCATGCTGCATTACCACGAAACCACTCCGGAGGAACGGGTATTTGTGCGTCCGATCGAGCGGATCAGGACGGCAGCAGCTAAACTTGGCCGCGAGATCGAGATCAAGGAGTGCCATCGTATCAAGAAGTATTCACCCGGCGTGTGGCACGTTGTTGTTGATGTACTGGTGAAGTGATCTTACCGGGAAGTGGATACCGATGATCATACTGGTCTCTGTATTTTAAATTGTGATGATCTTGTTTGTATTGTCAAGATCTGTGTCCAGGATGGATCCCAGCTCATTTCCACCCTTTCGCATGACGTATGCGCTCAGTTCTGCAAAGAGTGTGCAAAAACCAGACGTCCCTATGAACATGATCTTTTCCGAATCCAGTACAAGTTTACGGAACTCGCTGAGCTGCTCGCCGATCTCCTTTTAAGTGTCTACTACGCATATAATATTACAATTTAAAATATAATTTGTACAGCCATATTGGCTGTACATATGTTCAAAAAAGTGTTCAGACGTTCTCGATACCAAATGATGTCAGCAGGATAGATGGATCGATCCGACCACTTGTGAACGACTTTTTGGACGTAAGGTCGTTGATCGTTATCTTTGCTGGTGCGAACATACCCGCATCAACCTTGAAGAAATCGAAGTCTGCTTCCTTGAAAGTGGTGTAGAACGGCTTTCCATAATCTGCAGATGTATTGGATGGTGCCTTCTTGACGAAATCTGCAAGCGCCTCTGCGTCACCATGTTCTACGGTATAGTAGGTCTCGCCACAGTAGATTATACAATCGTTGGTGGAACCCATGCACTTCGTATCATCACCAACGATCGGTGCGATAGGAGCAATACCAAATCCACTATTGATGGTATTTATGTCGTAACCGATGGATTCCAATTTGTGTATACCGGTCTCCACGATACGTGCAGATATTTGCACTGATCCTGCAATGGACGAGGTCGGAGCAACAGCGATATAGACATTCTCTGTATCCACATTGCAGTGCTTCGCAATGTATTCGACAACCTCTTCATTGGGCAGTTCTGCAGATTCCATCACAAGTACAGCAGCGTCGCAATCATCCTTGTAACCGATCTCTTCGTACAGTTCCTTTGGTTTAAGGCCAAGTCCGCGGGCAGGACCGGAGCCCATTCCAAAGTATTTACCCACAGAGATCCTCCAACCGGCATACTGAGAAGCCATGCAGGCAATTACCGGATGATCGGTGACTACCTGGATCGCAGGCACGGGGAGTCCTTCCAGATCAATTTTTGTATAGGTTATCTCTGCCAGATCGGCAAGGCACAGGCGGGACAGGTACATTCCTGCATCATATCCACCATCTACATTGACACCACAATCAATGATGGTAGCACCGTTGTCAAGCTCCATTGACTCTACCTTGATGTCCTCTTCCCAATCCAGCATTTCATCGATTACAGCTAATCCCTTTTCGTTAACACTTATCATAATATCACCTTTTTCTTTATGTGGTGAATGTGATTGATTAGATAGAATATATATTTTCCGACGGCGTGATCAAACTCTATGGTTTGGCAACCACGAAAATTGTTCCTGTCCAGTTGATCCTTATATCATCCCAGTTCTGGTATCCATAAATGAACCGTTGTGCCCACACCATTTTTGCTCTCCACCTGGATCTTGCCACCGTGATCATCAACGATCTTTTTACACAATGGCAATCCTATACCAATTCCATAGTAGTTTCGTGTAGTAGAGCCATCTATTTGATAAAAGTTCTGGAAGACCTTATGTATATTTTCTTCTGCTATACCTATACCGGTATCCTTTATCGTTACATACACACCTTTCTTTTCATCACGCATGGATATTATGATCGTTCCCCCACGTGGTGTGAACTTGATCGCATTATCCACCAAATGAAGGAAGACCTGTTCCATACGTTCTTTATCTCCATTGATCAGGGGAATATCATCCGGGATATCCTTCTTGATCCTGATCCCTACCTTGTTGATCTGTGGGACAAGATCCAGAATAAGAAGATCCAGGATCGTGGATATCTGAATGGGCACAAATTTGTAGACGATCTTCCGGGCCTGCCGACGGCTCATATATAAAAGTGAGTCTACCAGGTGATTGAGCCGTTCTGAATTACGTATGATGGCATCCGTAGCTTTTTTCTGATCCTCATCAAGTTCCCCCAACCGCCCTTCATTCAGAAGCTCACTAAAACCCTTGATGGATACAAGTGGCGTACGAAGCTCATGTGAAATATTTGCTAGGAACTCGTTCTTCATCGTATCGAGTGTTCTTAACTCTTTATATGCCATTTCAAGTTTTTCTTCTGCCTGTTTACGTTGTGATATATCCGAGAGGGTTCCAGCCATACGCACAGGATTACCGTGTTCGTCCCACTGGACCACCTTACCCCTATCCAACATCCATTTCCATTCACCGGACTTTGTTAACAACCGGTGTTCGCTCTCATAATAAAGTGTTCTTCCAGCAAGATGTTCCTCCAAAACCGTATCCACTTGAAATACATCATCAGGATGAAGGCGCTCTTTCCAGGAGTTTATGTGAGGTTCGATCTCATCCACCTGATAGCCGATCATCTGTACCCACTGTTTATTGAATATAGCATGGTCGGTAAGAAGATCCCAGTCCCAGAGTCCCTGACCAGATCCCTCGATCACAAGGCTCAAGCGTTCCTCGCTCCCTTTCAGTTCCTTCTGCATCCGTTT